>JBEBVQ010000026.1:0-13407 GCA_040392625.1 Taibaiella soli
GAGGCCAAGCTGAAAGAAAAGGAACTGGAATATACCGAGAAATTTGCCAATCCTTATGGCGCTGCGGCGCGCGGTTTCATCGACGAGGTGATCATCCCAGACCAAACGCGCGGCAAATTGATCCGCGCATTCAAAATGTTGGAAAATAAGGTGGTGACCATGCCCAAACGGAAACACGGCAATATCCCGTTGTAATCCGTATCATCATCCCCCCGTAGAGACAGGGCATGCCCTGTCTCTACATCCCATATACCCCATGAGACAGGGCATGCCCTGTCTCTAAAATGCAATACAAAAAATATACATACCCTCCTGTTTGTTAAATATTTTCCCTATCTTGGTACTGTGGGATAAATGTGTGTGTGGTGCCAGACAGGTTTCAAAATAAATACAGGATTGCATCGGCGCGTTGGCAAAATTGGGATTATCGTTGGGCCGGTGCCTATTTTATTACCATATGCACCCATAACCGGATACCATATTTTGGGAATATCCATTCCGGTAAAATGCAATTATCCCGCGCAGGTGTTATTGCCGATATATTGTGGAATGAAATAAAAAACCACACGAGGGATATCAAATTGGGCGAATACGTTGTTATGCCCGACCATGTTCATGGGATATTGATATTAACGGGGGACGATCCCCCCGCCGTAGAGACAGGGCATGCCCTGTCTCCCGCACCACCCACAGAGACAGGGCATGCCCTGTGTCTACACCCCGGCCAATCCCGCCAGCGTAATCCCGGTAAAAATTCCGTTTCATCAATTATTGGTTCCTACAAATCGGCCGCTACCAAACATTGCAACCGGCTGGGGCTGGACATGAAATGGCAACCGCGGTTTCACGATCATGTTATCCGGAATCATATGGAATATATGTACATCGCCAATTACATCCTTCAAAATCCTGTCAATTGGAAAGAAAACCAATAGCGTGTCCCGTATCGCTCACTGCTGTAGCACAAAGACCTTCATCTTCCCGCAGCCCTGCAGCAATTCTGGGTAAGGCTGCCCGTTTTCATCGCGGAGCCGGAATGTGGTGTCGGTGGTATGTAGATCTGTCAGGTAGAAGAAATAACGGATGCTATAGCGTTTGATTTCCGCGTACATTTCCCCGCTTGCCTGCTGCGTATTTACCGGTGTGAGGAAATAAGGGTTCCCCGAGAAATAAGCCAGCCGTGCCGCTCGCTGATGTGCTTCGGGTGTGAGCGCATTGGTGGCAAAGCTGCCTTTAATACCTTTCGTTTTCAGCATTTCCGCCAGTTGGTATTCAAATTTACCTGCGTTGATCAGCGGTTTCATTTGCCAGACCGGCCCGCTCATAAAGCTGACTGCGAAGATGGCTACGGTCAGTCTGCGTAGGTGCTTATTGCCGGTAAGCGGCAGCAGGTATTGAAGCGCCAGCCCCCCAATGAGCAAGGTGAGGGGATAGGTGTACCAGATATAACGGGGCTCAAAATTGATCAGCACAAACCCTATAGGGAAAAGCAGCAGCGAAAGCGCTACGATCCGTATCCTGGCCGGGAAGAATTGCCGGAGCCGTGTAGGCAGTACGATCAGCAGGGAAAGCAGCCAGGCAGGACGCGCAAAAGGAGAAAAAGCATTCAGGCTGTTTACCAGCTTCAGCAGCGTATAGCCGACCCGCACGATCTGCAGTTTCAGATAATAAAACGAGGTGTAAAAATGAGGCGCCACGCCATTTACATAGTAAGGGTCTTCCCAGTAATACGGACTGTCGCCGTAAGGCGGAGGCAAAAAATACACAATGTCTTTATTGTAAAATGGCTCCCCCGTTAAGTACCAGGAAAGATTTAATTTCCCGGCTGTGGAAGTCATCCAGCTACCGTATTTCTCATGGAGCAAGTATATCCAGGGTGCGCTGAGGATGATCATAGTAAGCAGCGAGGTAATGACCATTCCGGCAAAAGCCCTGCGGTTTTCTTTTTTCCACGCTTGTATCACAAAGAAGCCGCAGCCGATTGTATTCAAAATGAAGAAGGAAAAGCTATACGCCTTTGCGAAATAAGCCAGGGCGCCCGTTGCGCCATATAATATCCAATATCCCGGCTGGGTACGGAAGCGCTCCGACAGCATAATGTACAGCGAGAGCAGCAGGAAGAAGCATTGCCACAGGTCTGCAAACGATTGCACATATACCGCCGATGCGAGGAACACCACGAGCACAGCATGCAGCCACCCGTTCACCGGCGGCAACAGGCCGAACCGGTTGAAAAGACGGCTGCTCACCCACAAAAAACCGGTTGCGCCGAGCGTATTCACCACAATAGCAGAAACAAAGGCTTCCAGGCCGGATTTGATCCCCAGCGCGGTAAGCCAGCAAGCCCACGGACTCCAGTATCCATTGATGGCTTTAGTGAAATCCCCTGATGCATATCGCTTCGAGATCGTCAGGTAGGCCACGGCATCCGGGTCTATGTAATACTTGCAATAAGGGAATAGCAATACTACCGCCAGCCATAGCAGGAGCGTGGCCGCGATCGGTATCAGGTGCTTTCCGTGGGGGTACATGGTGCAATATTAATGAACCGGCGCATAACCGTTCCCATTTTCTGCTTTTCTTTTCTGATCTTTCCGGCTCTCATAAAAGAGGATGAATCCTAAAGCTGCGGCCCCCATATACAGCAGCGACACCGGCAGTACATACCGCGGTGTGCTGATAGGGCCGGTGAGCACGGCAAAATAAGCAAGGAATAATAGCACGAATATCCGTACGCCGGGAGGGATGCGCCGGTTTATGGCAAACAGCACCAGCCCCACCAGCTTCACCAGGTTAAACAGGAAGACAACCCCCGCCAGCCACACCGAAGGCTGATCCCCCGCAAAACGAATTACCCCCTGCCACCATCCATATTCCTGGATATATGCCCGGAACCCTCTCGTCTGGTCACTGTACAACCGGCCATAGGTCAGTCTGCCGGTAAACAGGTCTATATCGCCTTTCCCCGGATCGACAAAGAACCGCATGCTGTGCTTCAAATGATAGGGGATATATCCCGCCATGTGTTCTTTGAGCAATGCTTTGCCCCGTTCATTGGCATAATCGTAGCGATCTTTGAAGACCGGCATAGCAGCCATTGTGGCTCGTTCTTTCCGGAGAAACTCCTGTGCGGCAGGAATACCTTCCGTAGCGCTTTTGTAATAGTAGAAATAATAAATAGCGTTGAATGACTGGTTGCTGGTAAAATGAAACTTGCCCGTCCGCGAAGCATTCCAGGCATTATAGCTGATGATGGCAATAACAGGTAGCAGCGCTGTCAGCAATTGCTGTGCCTGGCGGTGTAGCCCGGTTTGCTGCCTGAAAGCAAGGAATAGCATGAGCAGCAGATGAAGCGCTGTGTATGGGTACAGCACCGGCTTGACGAACAATCCGCCAACGAGGGCCAGGCTCATGCCCCAGGCAAACCTTGTTTTCCTTTCTTTAAAAAAAGCCAGCAACTGGTACACATACAGCAAAACGCAGCTTTGCAGCAATATCTCCGGTTCCACGGTATTGGCATGGATGAACTGTGCCGGCCAAGTGATCACCAGCAGTAAAAGCAGCCAATCGTATTTGGGTTTGTATCCGAAGCGGAAGAGCATGCTCCGGGCCAGCATGATATTCCACACCGACAATAAATTTTGAAGCGCCAGCACAAGCCAGTTGTTGAGCGCAAAGGTATAGACGGCCGCGAGCAGCAAAGGATAGAGCGGTGTCCGGAATGTCATGTATTCCGGCTCTATCGTCATGGCCGGGTTGCCGCTGTAGAAGAAGAGGTTTTCTTTCAGGTTGACGGCAGCATAGATATATTCAAAGCTGTCGCCGTTATAGATACGCTTATAATACAGCGCAAGGAGAAAGTACACAGCATGCACGGCCAGCAGTACCAGTATAAGTGTAATGTTCCTTTTGCCGTGTTCCTGCTGCATGGTAATCGTATGTTATGGGATTAAGCATCAGATCGTAAGGCCGTTCCATTCCGTTTCCAGCCGCTGGCGGGTGTGGGTATCTGTAAAGTCAAACTTTACAGGCACTACCGATGCATAGCCTTCCTTCAGGGCTACTACATCTGTGTCGGTTCCGTCGTCCATGTTTTTGAATTCCCCGGTCATCCAGTAATAATCATTGCCATGAGGGTCAATTCTATGATCGAAACTTTCAGCCCATTTCGCATATGCCTGGCGACATAGTTTTATGCCTTTGAACTCATGTTCTTGGACTGCCGGGATGTTGACATTCAGCAGCGTATGCGGTGGCTGTTTTTTTTGCAGCATCTGAGTCGCTACGGCTTTTGCAACTTTTTCTGCTACGGTAAAGTCGGCTTCGAATGTGTAGTCCAGCAGGGAAAAGCCCGCAGAAGGAATGCCTTCGATCGCTGCTTCCATAGCGGCGCTCATGGTACCCGAGTAAATGACGTTGATGGAATGGTTGGCCCCGTGGTTCACGCCACTCACGCAGAGGTCGGGCTTCCGTTTCAGGAGGATATCGTTGGCGAGTTTTACACAATCTACCGGTGTGCCCGAACATTGCCAGGCTTCGATGCCGGAGAAGATATTCACTTTATTCAGCCGGAGCGGGTGGCCGATCGTGATGGCGTGTCCCATCCCGGATTGCGGACTGTCGGGGGCTACGATCACAATTTCCCCCAGGTTTTTCACTGCATTCACCAATGCGCGGATGCCGGGAGCGGTAATGCCATCATCATTTGTCACTAATATCAGCGGTCGGTTATTTTCCTGCATGCCGCAAAGGTATCATTAATGAAGGAATTGGTGGCGGCGTGGCGTATCAGTCATCCCTGACCGCCTGGGTCCATTCATCCTTGCCGCAATGCGGGCAGTTCGGGAAATGCCGCTCTTTGTGGAGTTTCCTGGTGTAGCCGCAGCATACGCAACTGTAAGGGGTGCTTTCGGGTATGGACTGACCTGCTTTCCATACAGGCTTGTCCATGTCCTCTGCAGGAAGAATGCAAAGTCCGTGCTTCACGTGACGCGGACCGTGAAAAAGCACTGTTATATCACCGGAGGTTTCGAAATAGGCTTTATTTACCTCTCCGAGCTGGAATACCTCTTTGATACGCAGGGAGCGGAACAGATCTTCGCGCGACAGGTTTTCCGTTGCAAGTTTATCCAATAGTACTACGCCGTTGTCCACCAAGCATTCGGGGATGCCTTCCATAGCCCGTTCGGCTGTTACATTTCTGTTGATCAGTTTTTCCATCCCTTTCTGTATCAGCGCTACCGTGGTTACTGCGGTAATACCATAGAATATCGGGATCTCCGCGCCGATCATCGGATCACCGATTGCAGAGCCGAAGCTGATGATAATGGCAAGCTCCAGATTGGACAACTGGCCCATGCCGCGTTTCCCCAGAAACCGCAATAGGGCTATCGTATATGCGTACATAATGCATGTACGGAATATGATTTCCAGCAGAAAAGTCATAGGATAATCGCCGAAGAAGATCCTTTGGAAATCGAATACGCGAATATCCTCCATCTTATGCGTTGTTGGTTACAGTTGCGACAATTACTTTGTGACAGATCAAATCATTGGGTGTAAGTTTTTTAAGATCGTCCGGATGATATATCTGCTTCTATCTCATCCGCCGGCAGGCTCATCATACGGATGCTGCCGTCATAGCTCAATTCTCCTGTATCCGGGTCTGCATAAGTCGTAACGTTGAGTATGATCTGATCCCGTTGCTCCAGCTCCGTCAGCACAGAGATCAGTTTAGGCACCGTTATTCCAACTTGCCCGGCCAGGTCGGCTATAGGTATGGACACATGATCTCCGGCATTGCCGTAACTATGTTTGAGTATTTCCAGCAGTTCGGTTGAGTTGATCATCATGGGTTATCCGTTCCGGCATGAATTTAAAAACAGTGCCACCGTGTATTATGCAACGCTAAGGGATCCCCACAGTGGGTTGTTCCTGCAGCACGTCAATGATCTTCTTATTAAAAGCAGGCAGATCATCAGGGTTCCGGCTGGTGATCAGGTTGCCGTCGTGCACCACTTCCTCATCCGTCCACAATGCACCGGCATTCATCAGATCTGTTTTTACGGAAGAATAGGATGTCATTTTCCGGCCTTCCAGCATCCCCGTCTCAATCAATGTTTGCGGGCCGTGACAAATAGCGGCAACGGGTTTTCCCGATTCGAGGAATGTTTTTACAAAAGCTACCGCTTCCGGGTTCTCCCTCAGCTTGTCCGGGTTCAGCACGCCGCCCGGTAATAATAACGCATCGTAGTCATCGGGGCTGGCGTCGGTAAGTTGTGTATCCACATCTACCTCAATGCCCCAATCCGTATGGTTCCAGGCTTTGAGCTTTTCCTTTCCCGGGGCAATTATTTCTGTGTTAAATCCCGCAGCTTCAAGGGTTTCCTTGGGGCTTGTCAGTTCTATCTGTTCAAATCCTTCTTCCGTGAGAATGGCTATTTTCTTTTTTTCTTCCATGGCGAGATCTTTTGAATCTATACGGATACAATTTTTATGCCCCCGGCCCTATTCCGATCTTTTGCCATTCCGTCATAATCACTGCTTACTGTCCTGAAATTTTTACCGGAAGGGAAATAATGCCATGTATTAATGTCATAGATGCTGATAATGAACGACATGATTGCATAATCGTATCTTTGGTTTGTTATTTGGAACAGTTCTTTTGCAATCAATTATAAATGCCTTGTTTGTTATTGCCGGCAGGGCTTCATTTAAAGTATTTATCATGAACCTGAATAACTTCACGATCAAAGCCCAGGAGATACTGCAGCAGGCGCAGCAACTGGCCTTTAACGAGCAGAACCCCAATATAGAAACCGCCCATTTGCTGAAGATATTATTGGATGACAAAGACGGGCCTGTTTCGTATCTCCTGAAAAAGAACAACGTCAACATCGGTTTTGTAGAAGACAAGCTCAACCAGCAGATCGCCCGGCTTCCGAAGCTGCAGGGCGGCGAACCGGCACAGTCGGTGACGCGCGAGGTGAATAATGTGATCCTGAAATCAGGTGCGGTATTGAAAGAATTTGGTGATGAGTTTGTAGCCGTGGAGCATATGCTGATCGCACTGCTGCAGGTGAATGACGAAACCGGGAAACTGCTGAAAGACGCAGGGCTTACAGAGAAAGGTCTGGTCGCTGCCATCAAAGAGCTGCGTAAAGGCAGTACTGTTACTTCGCAGACCTCGGAGCAGCAATACAATTCCCTCCAGCGCTATGCTAAAAATCTGAATGAGCTGGCGCGCAACGGCAAGCTCGATCCCGTGATCGGGCGCGACGAAGAGATCCGCCGTACGCTCCATATACTCAGCCGCCGTTCCAAAAATAATCCTATCCTGGTCGGTGAGCCGGGCGTGGGTAAAACTGCGATCATTGAAGGCCTGGCGCACCGGATCATCAATGGCGATGTGCCGGACAATCTGAAAAGCAAGATCATCTATTCGCTGGATATGGGGGCGCTCATGGCGGGCGCTAAATATCGCGGAGAGTTTGAAGAACGGCTGAAAGCAGTCGTGAAAGAAGTGGCGGAAAGCAATGGTGCGATCATCCTGTTCATTGACGAGATCCATACGCTGATCGGCGCAGGCGCCATGGAAGGCGCGATGGATGCCGCTAACATCCTGAAGCCTGCGCTTGCCCGTGGCGAGCTTCGTGCGATCGGCGCCACAACATTAAACGAATACCAGAAATATTTTGAGAAGGATAAGGCCCTGGAACGCCGCTTCCAGCGCGTGTTTGTGGATGAGCCTTCTCCTGAAGACGCCATCTCCATCCTCCGGGGCCTGAAAGACCGCTACGAAAATCACCACCAGGTGCGCATCAAAGACGAAGCGATCATTGCCGCGGTGGAATTATCCCACCGTTATATTACAGACCGCTTCCTGCCCGACAAAGCAATAGACCTGATCGACGAAAGCGCAGCCAAGCTGAAACTGGAGATGAACTCGATGCCCGAAGAACTGGACGAATTGGAACGCCGTATCCGCCAGCTTGAGATTGAACGCGAGGCGATCAAGCGGGAAAGTGACCCCGATAAGCTGAAACAACTGAACCAGGATATTTCTCTGCTGAACGTGCAGCGCGATACGCTAAAAGCCAAATGGCTGGAGGAAAAGGAGATCGTGGACAAGATCAACCAGGCTAAAAGCGCCATTGAAGATCTGAAGCTGGAAGCTGAAAAAGCCGAGCGTGAAGGTGATTATGGAAAGGTGGCCGAGATCCGCTACGGCAGGATCAAGCAGGAGGAGGAGAACGTGGTACTGTATGCACAACAACTCGACCAGATGGATGCCCAGCATAAGCGCCTGCTCAAAGAAGAAGTGGATGCAGAAGATATTGCCGAGAACGTAGCCAAAGCAACCGGTATCCCGGTGCAGCGTATGCTCCAGAGCGAACGCGAGAAGCTGCTGCATCTCGAAGAGGAACTGCACAAAAGGGTAGTGGGGCAGGATGAAGCGATTGAGGCCGTGGCAGATGCGATCCGTCGCGGACGTGCCGGCCTGCATGATCCCCGCCGCCCGATCGGTTCTTTTATCTTCCTCGGTACCACAGGTGTGGGTAAGACGGAATTGGCCAAAGCATTGGCGGAAGTACTCTTTGATGACGAGAGCATGATGACCCGTATCGACATGAGCGAATATCAGGAGAAGCACAGCGTCAGCCGGCTGGTCGGCGCGCCTCCGGGCTATGTAGGCTACGAAGAAGGTGGGCAGCTTACCGAGGCGGTACGCCGCAAGCCTTACTCCGTGGTGTTGCTCGATGAGATCGAAAAAGCGCACCCGGATACGTTTAATGTGCTTTTGCAAGTATTGGACGATGGGCGGCTTACCGACAATAAAGGCAGGGTGGTGAATTTCAAAAACACGATCATCATCATGACCTCTAATATGGGCAGTCATATTATTCAGGAGAATTTTGCGGAGCTTCACGAAGGTGATATTGAAGAAGTTGTGGACGCCACGAGGCAACAGGTGATGGATCTGCTTCGCCAGGCCGTGCGACCGGAGTTCCTCAACCGTGTGGATGATGTGATCATGTTCCGCCCGCTTATGCGAAAAGAGATCCGGAACATTATCCGTATCCAGTTGGAACAATTACAGGAGCGGCTCGAAGAACAGGGCATTGATCTTCAGTTTACTGATTATGCGCTGGATTATTTGTCGCAACGGGGCTTTGATCCGCAATATGGTGCGCGTCCGCTGAAGCGGGTGATCCAGAAAGACATCGTTAACCTGTTGAGTAAAAAGATCATAGCCGGAGATATCGACAAGAGCCGCCCCGTGTTGATAGACGTCTTTGACGGCGTTGTGGTGATGCGCAATGAGGCCAGCGGTATAGCGGAAGAAAACTGACCGTCCGTTTATGCAGTTTGGTAGTTTTCGCCGTATGTTTGGGGCTGTTTCAAAATCAAGTGATTTGATGAGTGGGAATGATGAAACATATCTTGACAAAATAAGTGTACAACTCAGCTTCCGGCCTTGGAGCCAATGGCGTTAAAAAAAATGATGGAATGGAGCGACCAAACAAATCCTTGTCCGAAGCGCGTAGCGCAAGTTTGGATTTGTTTAGCGGAATGGAATCATTTTTTAGCCGAATTGGATCCCAGCCGGTGGCTTTTTGCTTCTTTTTTGTCCGGAAAAAAGAAGGTTCAACCTATCCGCACGCATGAAGCTGGTATCTGTCATTACGGTAAATTTCAATCACGGGCATGTGACAGAAGCTTTATTGCAATCGCTGCATCAATGCAACGATTATCCGGCGATCGAGATCATTGTGGTGGACAACGGCAGCGCGGTAAACCCTGTCCCCGGCTGGCAGGAAAAATACCCGGACGTCCATTTTATCCGGTCGGAGATCAACACCGGTTTTGCAGGCGGCAATAACATCGGTATCGGGGCTGCAAAAGGCGACTACCTGTTCCTGATCAATAACGATACCGAAGTAACGGAAACATTGATCCGGTCACTGACAGATGTTATGGGGGGGCGTCCGGATATAGGTATTATATCACCGAAGATCCGCTACTTTGATCAGCCTGGAATGATCCAGTATGCAGGCTATACCAAAGTGAATTATCTCACCGGCCGCAATGCCTGTATCGGGCAGTTTGAGCAAGATGAAGGGCAATACGACCACCTCTCCGGGCCGACGGCCTACGCCCATGGCGCTGCTATGATGGTGCGCCGGGAAGCATTGCAAAAGGCCGGGCTGATGCGGGAAAATTATTTCCTTTATTACGAAGAGCTCGACTGGAGCGAACGGATACGCCGGGCCGGATATGAAGTGCATGTCTGTATGCAGGCATTGATCTATCATAAAGAATCCGTTTCGGTGGGTAAAAAGACATCGCTCAAAGAGTACTTTATGAACCGGAACCGCATCTTGTTTGTACGACGGTTTGCGCCGCTGTGGGTTTTTTTCCTCTTTTGCTGTTACTTCGTGGCTGTTGTGGCGCCGAGGAATATCTTCGGCTATATCCGCGAGGGCAATAAAGATTTTATCTCTGTGTTGTTTAAAGCGATAGGCTGGCATTTCTCCCATCATCCGGATAGCAATGATACCGGTTACCCCGTCAAACATTAAAACATGAAGGCTGCTTTCTGGATATGTCTTTTCGTGGTGTTTTACACCTATATAGGTTACGGCATGCTCTTGTATTTTCTGGTGCGGCTGAAGCGCATGGCAAAAGGCAGGAGGATTCCCGTAACTGACGCTTCCCGCATGCCCTCACTGACACTGGTGGTAGCAGCGTATAATGAGCAGGACCTGATCCGGGAAAAGATCGCCAACACCTTGGCATTGGCTTATCCTCCCGATAAGTTGCAGATACTCTTCGTTACAGACGGCTCTTCGGACGAAACGCCCATGATTGTATCGGAGTTTCATGAGCAGATCCGGTTGCTGCATTCGCCGGAGCGCCGGGGTAAGATCCATGCCATTCACCGCGCGATGAACGAGGTGGATACAGAGATTGTGGTATTCACCGATGCTAATACCATGCTCAACCGGGAGGCTCTGATGCTTATTGCAAGGCATTATGCCGACCCTGCCGTAGGCGCAGTGTCCGGTGAAAAGCGGGTGGCGGTTGATGTTGTTTCCGATGCTACGGCCGGCGAAGGCTTTTACTGGAAATATGAATCTACGCTGAAGAAGTGGGACTCTGAATTGTACTCTGTTGTGGGAGCGGCAGGGGAGCTTTTCAGCATCCGCCGCGGGTTGTACCAGCCGGTGTCGGAAGATACCATCCTCGATGATTTTATGATCTCCCTGAATATTGCAGCGCAAGGCTACCGGATTGCTTATGAGCCGGATGCCTACGCTATGGAAACTTCTTCCGCCAATATCGGAGAGGAGCTCAAGCGCAAGGTGCGGATTGCCGCTGGTGGCATCCAGTCGGTAGTGCGCCTCGGCAGATTGCTCCATCCTTTCCGGTATCCGCTGCTGACCTTCCAGTACATTAGCCATCGGGTGCTGAGGTGGACAGTGACCCCGTTTTGCATGTTGGCCGTACTATTGCTGAATGCGCTGATCGTAGCGCAGGGCGGGGGATGGCTGTATATTGGCTTGCTGGCAGGGCAGATGTTGTTTTACCTGGCCGCCCTGCTCGGTTGGGTGATGGAGCGGCGCAAGGTAAAGGTGAAGCTGCTGTTTGTACCGTATTATTTTTGTGTGATGAACTACGCGGTACTGGCGGGCATCCGGCGCTTTCTTGCCGGTCGCCAGAGTGCGGTGTGGGAGAAGGCAAAAAGGAAAGTCTGAATTATTGCTAAAGCTATCTACATTTTCTATCTTTCACGAAATTTTCCTCATGGGCATATTCAGCTTGCCGGACTGGATTAAACCGCATCTGTATGCAGGTAAAAAATTTGATGATCTCACTCCCGCAGAGATCAAAGACCAGCAAAGCCGTATCGCCCGTTTCCAGGACGATGACCCGGAGGTCTCCATTATGATACCCGCCTGGAATGAAGAGAATAATATCTTCCGTTCTCTGTCTTCGCTCACGGCCAACAAAACCAAATACCGTGTGGAGCTGGTCGTGATCAATAACAACTCTACCGACCGGACGCAGCAGGTGCTGGATACATTAGGCGTACGCAGCTACTTCCAGCCGGAGCAGGGGACGCCCCACGCCCGCCAACTGGGACTGGAACGCGCCAAAGGCAAATATCATCTCTGCGCCGACTCCGATTCTTTCTATCCCCCGCGATGGATCGATCATATGGTGGCGCCGATGGAAAAAGATCCGCAAATAAAAGGTGTCTATGGAAGATATGCCTTTGTACCTCCTGAGGGTTACGGCCGCTTCGGGCTTTGGCTGTATGAGAAAATTACCGGGATCCTGATTCGCGTCCGGAAGCGCAAACGGGAGTTTATCAATTTCCTCGGGTTCAACATGGGGTTCGTAACGCAGACCGGCAGGGAAACCGGTGGTTTTATTGTCTCGGGCGTCCGTAAGTTTGATAACGCTGCGGGCAGCGATTACTTTGTGCTCGAAGCCGAAGATGGAAGAATGGCGTTGAACCTGCAAAAGCAAGGGCGGCTTAAACTGGTAACCCATTCCGCCGCTCGTGTTTATACCTCTCCCCGCCGCCTGATGTACGACGGCAGCATCTGGAAGGCATTTAAGAATCGGGTCAAAGGGCAGGGCGCCTATCTGCCGGAATACATCACCGGTAAGGAGCAAACGAAACCAAGGGAAGAAAGCAAACCTTAGCAGACATGCCTGTACATCGTTTCGAAGATGTGACCTTGCTGATCACGCATTATAACAGAAGCCGCTCGCTGGAACGCCTGCTCCGTGCGTTTCAGGATTTGGGGTTTCAGTTTGGCGGTATTGTGGTTTCTGATGACGGCAGCCGCCTCGAGCATCTTGAGCGATTGCATCTGCTGAAGGAAGCATTTAATTTTAACCTGGTCACCACGCCGAAAAATCGCGGATTAGGTAATAATATTAATAAAGGACAGGATGCCGTGACTACGCCTTATACACTGTATGTGCAGGAAGATTTTGAACCATCGGATAAGTTCTCAATTCATTTCCCCGATGCCCTGCAATTCATGAAAGAAGATCAGGGTCTGGATCTCGTCCGGTTTTACGCTTATTTTCCTTATCCTGTGATGAGGCCTTATGGCAAAGGATTTTCACAGATGCTCTACCGTTGGTGGCATCCTGATCATCTCAAGCTGTATATGTACAGCGATCATCCGCATCTGAGGCGCAGCTGCTTTTTTGAGAAATTCGGTCGTTACCCCGAAGGCGTCCGGCCGGACAAAACGGAATATACTATGGCGGTGCGCTTTATACAACGCGGCGGTAAAGCGCTGTTTTATAACGCATTTACCACTTTGTTTTATCAGAAAAATGAAGGCGATGAGACAAGTACGATCGGGCGTGTGGTCTGGC
>JBEBVQ010000027.1:0-13115 GCA_040392625.1 Taibaiella soli
TCCGGAAGATCGCAGCGCTATCGAATCAGTACACGCCTCCCGCAGACGGCTGTAATACATACCATATTACATTCGCGCTGCTGAAAGAGTTTGAAGACGATCTGCACTTGCATATCCATTTGGAAAACAATATTCTCTTTCCAAAAGCGGTTGCCCTTGAGCAGCAACTTGCCGGCAAGTAATAAATAGCTTTCGCACCGGAATAAAAAAACGATATATTGCATCGTCTCCTGAGGCGCTATGCTGATAAACTGCGACATACTCATTGCTTATGGCGGCTGTGCTAAAAAGTACGAAAAAGACGCCATCATCTTCAGAGAAGGAACGCAGCCTCGTTTCCTGTACCAGATTGTGGAGGGGGAAGTAAAGCTTTACTCTACCAATAACGAAGGGAAGGATCTTATCCAGGGCATCTTCAGTACCGGCGACAGCTTCGGAGAGCCGCCCCTGCTCCTGGATAAGACCTACCCGAGTACAGCACAAACGACTACACCGGCCGTTATTATCCGGATAACCCACGAAAAATTATTGAACATCCTGGACGACTACCCGGACGTAAACAGGAAATTACTTTATACTTTTGCCGGGCGTATCTACAATAAGGCAACCGCAGCCCAGATACGGCTCGGTCATACACCGGAGGAGAAGATCATCGGATTTCTGAATAAAATAAAGGAAGATCACGACGAGAAAAAATTGCTTATCCCTTTTACCCGGCAGCAGATCGCGGATTTCACGGGACTCCGGGTAGAGACGGTCATCCGGACGCTGATCAGAATGAGCGAGCAGGAGAAGGTAAGCATCATTGATCATAAACTGTATTATTAAGCCCGGATGGAAAAGCACCGATTAGCGACATGGTTTAAAATAAGTTTGTTCAGCCTGGTGATCGTTGCCCTGTACGGCACGCTGATGCGCTACAAGATCGCTTTCAATTTTCCATTTTTCGAACAAAAAAATCTGCTGCATGCGCACTCTCATTTCGCATTCAGCGGGTGGATCAGTCATTTTCTGTATTGCGGGCTGGTTTATTGGATCCACCCGGCCCTCTCTCCGGGGAAATCAAAGAAATACTATCTGCTGATTGCCGCTAATCTGATCTCCGCATTCGGGATGCTGGTATCGTTTACCATCCAGGGATATAAGTTTGTATCTATCTCTTTTTCTACACTGAGTATATTGATCTCCTTTGCGTTCCTTCTGTTTTTCATTAAAGATCTGAGACACCGCCTTCCCGTGCGGAAGGAAGTAAAGTCCTGGGCGCTCACCAGTCTGCTGCTGAATGTGATCGCTGCCGCAGGTCCATCCTCGCTGGCCTGGATGATGGCTACCAAAAATATCAACCACGAGTTGTACCTCGCATCGGTGTACTACTACCTGCATTTTCAATATAACGGCTGGTTCTTTTTTGCAGCTATGGGCATCATTATTCATTATCTGCCTGCAGATACTCCCTCTCTGAAAAAGTATTTCCGGTTGTTTGCTTTCACCATTGTTCCGACATTCTTCCTATCCATCCTGTGGGTAAAAATGCCCTTATGGTTGTACATCCTTACTGTTGCAGCTACCATGCTGCAATTAGGCGCCTGGGTTGGTTTATTGAAGAAACTCCGGCCGGTCTTTAGCCGGATGACACCTACCACGGGTATGCAATGGATCCGGGTATTTTTTTACGCTGCGGCAATCGCGATCACCATCAAATTTACGCTACAGGCCATCTCCGTCATACCCTCACTCAGCCAACTGGTGTTTGGCATCCGGCCCATTGTGATCGCCTATCTGCATCTTGTACTGCTGGGTGTGTACAGCCTGTTCGTGATCGGGTATTTATTTATGCGGGGCTATCTTGTTCCTTCCCGGCTATCCGTTACTGCAGCATTTATATTTCTGGCGGCCGTGATCCTACATGAATTGCTGCTGGGCTTACAGGGCTTTGCAGCATTCTCCTACTTCCCGATCCCGTATATGTCCGAAATGCTGTTTGGCGCAGCCGCTTTGCTGCTGCTGAGCGCTTCGGGCATACTGATCGGTCAGGCGGTAAAAAGCAGCAGGCAACTCCCATCTTAAACGCTGTAAAAAAATCTGAAACGGGCGTTTTAAACATGACCCGGATCATAAAAATTACAGGCTGCCGGCCATAGCTTTATCATCAGAATATCTATGGCTGCATTCAGATACAAACTGGTGATTTTTTCGTTACTGTCAGTAGCATTTTTTGGCTACAGTGCGGTGCTGTATGTCACCGTCCCGGAAGAAGAAGAACCTGCAGGGCCGCTGGCGCAGCAGGGGAAAATCCTGTGGCAGCAGAAGAACTGTATTTCCTGCCATCAATTGTATGGGTTGGGCGGGCATCTGGGGCCCGACCTTACCAACGTGGCAGCAATAAGATCAGATGAATATATCCGTGCATTCCTGCAATCGGGAACACAGGTAATGCCGGATTTTCATCTGAATGATCAGGAGATACGGGCACTTATCGAATTCTTCAGATACACCAATACTACAGGCAAAGCTGATCCTAAACTGTTTTCAAAAAATACGGATGGAACCATATCGCAGCCATAATGCCAATTACGCTTCCTGGTTCATCATTGCCGGGCTGGCCTTCTTATGCAGCACGTTGGTATTCGGCCTGATCGCCGCGCTGCAATATATCCTGCCCGGATTGTGGAGAAATGAATTTTCATTTGACAAACTCCGGCCGCTCCATGTATCCTCTGCTGTTTTCTGGATCATTATAACAGCAATGGGTGCAGTACTTTCCTTCCT
This sequence comes from Taibaiella soli, assembly GCA_040392625.1. Classification (GTDB taxonomy): domain Bacteria; phylum Bacteroidota; class Bacteroidia; order Chitinophagales; family Chitinophagaceae; genus JBEBVQ01. The sequence goes on from JBEBVQ010000027.1 coordinate 2,770, forward strand.
GCAACAGCATAACGGGCGCGTACTAAAGCGCCCTGCGCTGGTGAAATGGCAGTTCTATATTTTCGTATTTTCTTTCGCTGCTGTCCTGGTTTCTTATTGCTTCGGCATTTTTGGCGGAAGAGAATACTGGGAATTTCATCCGTTTTTTTCTATCCCTATTGCCATTGGCTGGGTTATGTTCCTGATCAACTTTATGTCGGGAGTCAAAACGCTGAGAGGACAGCCGGTGTATATTTGGATGTGGCTTACCGGCGTTGTATTTTTCCAGTTCACTTACCTGGAGTCTAATCTCTGGCTGATACCGGGCATCAGGAATCACCTGATTAAGGACATGACCATCCAATGGAAATCGTATGGCGCAATGGTTGGCTCGTGGAACATGCTGATCTACGGCAGTTCCATCTTCCTGATGGATCGGATCGCCGGAGATAAGAAGTACAGCTTTTCAAACATCGCTTTCGGACTGTATTTCCTGGGATTGTTCAATCTGATGTTCAACTGGGGTCATCATATTTATACCCTTCCCACGGCAAGCTATGTGAAGCATATTGCTTATGTTGTGAGCATGACCGAGATCTTTCTGTTTGGCCGGATCATTTACCTGTGGCGGTCATCAGTGAGCGAAGCGAAAAAACATTTCCACATCAGGCCTTACCAGTTTTTAGTTGCCGCAGATGTGTGGGTTTTTATGACACTGGGGCTTGCCATTGCCATGTCGGTGCCGGCGCTCAATCTCTACATGCACGGCACGCACGTGATAGTAGCACATACGATGGGCGCCACCATCGGCATCAACAGTATGCTGCTGCTTGCTTTTGCTTATGATATCGCGGGTGAAACGTGTACCGATATGGAACCATTCCGGAAAACGATCAGCCGGGGATATTGGCTGATGAACATATCATTGGGTATCTTCTGGATGGCGCTGATCGTGGCAGGTTTTATCAAATCATATTGGCAATTTAATGAACCGGATGTTCCGTTCGGGAGTATGATGTTGCGCTTGCGCCCGTGGTTCTACCTGTTCTTTGCCGCAGGTTGTCTGCTGGTGACAGGCTTTTTCATGGTGATCTATCCCTTATTAAAAAACCAGCTTTACTGTTATCTGAGAACGCGGGTACGGAAGCCTGGCACCCCGCCGGCAGAGCAATCTTTTGCGCGCATATGATCAATGTAGCGCTACTTTCCGCCGCTCACTTTCTCCTGCATCACGGCAGCAATGCCACACGCATGCGTTTTCATCTTCTCTGCATGGCTGCCCGCATAAAGCTCATCCACCGACTCCTCGAAGAGTTGCAGCCAGCGCTCAAAATGAGCCGGTGAGGTGGGCTGCAGCCGGTGCAGATTCCGGTGGGTGGTTAAGGGGTCGCCCTCGTAATCGCCGGTATAGAAGAGTACATTCTCCCAAAAAGCGCACATCAGCGGCAGATGACGCGACCAATCAACAGGGATGACCTCGGAAAAGAAAAAGCCGATAGCATCATCAGCTTTCACTTTCTCGTAAAACAAGGCTACCACCTTTTCTATATCAGCAGGGCCGGTAAGATCGGTTTTCATTTTCTTATTTTTTTTATCATCCTGCAGTTGCCAGGCACAGCAGGACGATGTGACCGTCACCAGTTTATCATTCCGCTACAGGTCTCTTTTTCTGAATCTTGCCAGGGAAATGGCAAATGGCGCCGCCGCCCAGGCAGTCAGCAGGGCCACCGATATGGCCAATCCCCAACTGGTGCCAAAAAAGTTTTTAAATACAGCCCCGGTGTATCCCAGCATCGCCGACACATCCAACTGCAGCAGGATGAGGATACGGCAAAGATCCACCGGACTGAATGCACTCAGCAGCACAGCCAGCTTCTCAATGGGATAATCGGCAAACTGAAAGAACAGGAACAATACCAATCCGTCAAACAACAAAGCGAAGTACAACCACAGCAATATGGAGATCCCGATCCCCTTAGCTTTGTCACGCGCAAGGATACTGCTCAAAAAAGCGATCGCTACAAAAATGACAGACAAGAACACCCCTGCCAGGATCATCATCACTGCCGTGGCAAATTCCGCAAACAGCAGGATCGGGATACCTGCGCCCAGCAGAAACGCTGCAGACAGACTCAGCGACAGTCCTGTAAACAACGCTTTCCATATCTTGCTCCGCTTCACCGGATGGCTCACAAGCAACTCAATAAACTCACTGCTGTTGTACACATAGATAGTGGCAAACAATACCGACATCAGCGGCACGGTGAGCAGGATAATGTTCAGCACAGTAAGCACACCTTTAGAGGCATTGTCTTCCAACCCGAATGCGCTCCAGGAAAACAAGGCCAGGATAACGGCATAGGCGATCACGATCTTATTCTTCAGAATATCCAGCGCTACATATTTCAATATCCGGATCATTGCCCCTCCTTTTTTAATAAATGAATAATTGATTTGGCAATGGTCTCCTGACCGGTGACTTTTTTCAGCTCATCCACGCTTTCATGCAGCACTACCTGTCCTTCCTGCATGAAGATCACATGACTGACGATGCCCTCCAGCTCACTCAGCAGATGGGAAGTGATCAGGATCAGCTTACCGCTGTTTCTGGCAGCAATGATCTTCTCTTTCAGTATCTCGGATGCAATAGGATCCAGCCCGGCCGTAGGTTCATCGAGGATCAGCACCTGCGGCTGAAACATAAAAGCCAGCGTGGCGCTCACCTTTTGCGTGGTACCGCCGCTGAGCGTGCGCATTTTCTTATGCAGCATATCGCCGATCGCGAATTGCCGGTACAGGTCTTCGTCCAGCGCGCCCTGATGCTTCCGGATACCCTTGATCATATTCAGTACCTGGCCGATGGTCATATTCTCCGGGTAGCGGCCTATCTGGGGCATATAACCAATATGCTGCCGGTATGCATCGTTCCCTTTTATATCCGCACCGTCAAACAATATCGTACCCGAATCGGGCAGCACCATGCGCAGGATGCTTTTTATCAGTGTAGTCTTTCCGCATCCGTTCGGCCCGATCAGCGCTATGCACGCTCCCTTCTCAAGGTGGAGATTAATATCTTTCAATACCTGTAATCTGCCAAACCGTTTGGCTATCTGTTTTACTTCTATCATAATGCCAAAGGAGTCATCAATGGATTCTTATCAACAAAATTTTCCGGCGTCAGGCTGGGCAGCATCCGCTCCGATTTATCCAGCAGGCCGATCATAAAGCTGCGGAAGAGCAGCATTGCCGGCGGGTTCTGCTCCACGATCATGGAAAACAGGCTCAGCGGATGATAAGGCACATCGCCTTTCTTATCCTTATCCAGATCATAACCCTCATACTTGTCCCAATAATTTCCGTCAAAAACATTCAGCGTCAGGCTTCCGTTGGTACTTACATCAAATGTATTACCCTGGAAATTATTACGCGTCACCACGTTGTCCATACAGTTGGCCTGTATCCTGAGCGCCCACCCGTTTCCTCTGAGGCTGTTTTTTTCGATACGCATTCTGTTGCTGCCATCCATGAATATCCCGGTGGTATTGTTTACAAAATGGTTGCCTGCCATGTAGCAGTCCGAAATGTCCTTGAGCAATATTCCATACGCAGCATCCCCCCAGCTATCTTCAAACGTATTGTTCATCATCACCACATTTTTGGTGTACATGACGGCAACGCCCGCTCCGTTTTTTTTGAAGTAGTTGGTGAAGTAAGCGTCGTTGTGGGAGAACATAAAATGCAGTCCGTAACGCAGGTTCTGTTGTATGACATTCCTCCAGATAACCGAATGGGTAACAAACTCGAAATAGATACCATCGCGATGACCGACGATCCGGTTGCCCGTCACCTGCAGGTTGTTGCTCTTCCAGCAGTGGATACCATTCCCCGACTGGTATTCTTCTTTTGCCAGGGCAATGAGCACATTATCTTTTATGATGCAGTGCCTACTATACTGCATGTATATACCGAAAAAATTATCGTAGAGATAATTTCCCTCGATGGTAACGTGTTCGGAATCGTACACTTTAATACCTGCCGGGTCATTCAGCGTAGCCTGTCCTGACCGCTGTATCCGGAAGCCTTTTACCGTAACGCCGTTGGCGGCCACAGAAAGGATCTCAACATTTTTTCCTCCATCCAGTACCGGCGTATCGATCCCGATGAAGTATATCGATTTGTCGATCACAATATTCCCCTCCTGGTAATGGCCCTTCGCTACCATTACGGTATCGCCGTCCTGCGCCGCCCGCAAAGCAGCATTAATAGTGGTATAGGTTTCAGTTGGTCCGACACGGATAGTCTTTCCCCATGCATGATTAATCAGCAGGAATAACGTAACGAAAAACAGGCATACAGTACGATTAATCAGCAGGAACATGATGGTGGTTAGGTAAATTGTTGCTCGTTATATCTTCCCATGTTTGCGTGGCGACACCCAATCGTCCGGCATGCTCCACCGCATCCTCTTCTCGTTCGAAAGCGGCCATATTGCCCCGCATCGGAGTGTTAAGCTCATCATGCCTGATATACCAGGCATTTTCAGCATTGATCAGGATATTATCCCGGGTATAATCATTAATATAGAAGTTCCGTACCTGGCCATCGGTATGCTCTTTATCATAACGAAGCATACAGCTCATGTCGTCGAATTTGTAAATCCGGCCTTTCTTTGTGATCAGCTCCGCACCAAACCTTCCGTCAGAGATGGCCATCCGGCAGTATGTGCACATATCCTTGTTCAGTATGATCGGCTCCGGACCTGTTTCACCGCAGGAGACAAATCCACAGCATACAACAATAAAAGCGACCAGCGAAGCCTGATGTTGCATCCTTTTCTTTCCAAACCATTTTCCTTCTTTCAGCAAAACGACAAGGATGAGCAATCCCGCAATTACAAACAGCCATCCACCGATATCGGGAACAGAGAATGCCCCGAAATTGAGCAACTGCTTAAACCCGATCAGGGGCGGCTGGTACGTCATACCAGGCACCTTGATGGCGGCATTGGGATCTAAATTATGACCATAATTGTACTCCCATAGCCAGAAGTCAACCATGGCTACAATACCAAACACCAGGAAAGCGAAAAATGAAAAATAAATCCAGCCCTTTCTTGCTGCAATTGCCGATACGAAAAATAGCAGGGCGAAAAAACCGATGCAGTATGGCAGTATGGCAAATTCCGGGAAGTCATCGGTATGCAGGGTCTTCATACCTATATAATGATTCAGCCCGTTGATCACATCCACATCACCGGCGAGCTTATCTGCATATATCTGCAGCATCAGCCCTTCGGGGTATTGCGGTGCATCCAATTCAATACGCCATATCGGTACAAAAAGGGTTATGATCAATAACAGCGCCGAAACGATCATCAGTATCCTGGACAGCGGAGCGATTTTATTTTTCATCAGCTTAGTGTTCAAAAGTGTTCCTTTCTACTTCTTACATCTTCCCTATCATCAGAAGAAGTTGTCCCGGAAACGGTGCAGCATATTAGAACCGCGACCCGCCGGGACAACTTCTTACCAAAAAATTACTTCGCAGTCACCTTATCCCCGAGACCATATGAGATAGGCACATTGCTTCCACGCGGTGATACCCGCACATATCCCGACATCTCCTGGTGCAGGGCACTACAGAAGTCAGTACAGTACATGGGGAATATGCCTACACGGTCAGGTACCCATTTGAGCGTCAGCGTTTCACCCGGCATAACGAGCAGCTCGGCATTATCGGCGCCTTTTATGGCAAAACCATGCGGTATATCCCAGTCCTGCTCCAGGTTGGTAACATAAAAATACACTTCGTCGCCCATCCTGATCCCTTCAATATTATCCGGAGCAAGGTGAGAACGGATCGTAGTCATATAGACATGTACTTTATTACCTTCCCTGACCACCCGGGCTTCTTGTTCTCCGTTTGTTTTACGTGGGTGGTGGTTCTCATTGATATCATAGATCTTAAGTTGCTTGTCCTTGATCAGATCAGCTTTTACTGCCTGGGCATAGTGCGGTTCGCCGATCGTAGGGAAATCCAATATCAGCTTCATCTTCTCTCCGCTGATGTCATACAATTGCGCACTGTGCGCCAGCTCCGGACCTGTGGGCAGATATCGGTCTTTGGTGATCTTGTTATATGCAATCAGGTATTCACCAAAAGGCTTTTTGGTATTTCCACCCGGCACCATCAGGTGGCCGACTGAGTAATACGTAGGCGCCCGGTCAAGTACTTCAAGGCTCTTAACATTCCATTTTACTACTTCCGAAGATACAAAGCAGGAAGTGTAGGCATTACCCTTATCGTCAAACTCGGTGTGTAAAGGGCCAAGACCCGGCTTTTGTACTTCTCCGTACAGAGCAGCCTCGTACTTCACTACCGGCAGCCCCTGATAAGTTTCTTCGAAGTTCTTCTCCGCAATGGCTTTCTGCAATTTATCAAAGCTGAACACCGGGATCAGTGCGGCCAGCTTACCACTGCCTACAATGTACTCACCGGTGGGATCCACATCGCATCCGTGGGGGGATTTGGGACAGGGAATGAAATAAACCAGGTCATCAAACTTGGTAACGTCCAGCACCAGTACTTCCGTCTTGATCTCTGATGATGCCGTATGCGAGGCTTCATCAAACTTGTTATGCGCATAACGAACCTGTTGCTTCTCCGCTTTTCCGGCCTTCACATATTCTTCTGCCTTCTTCCAGTTAACCGCCATGATAAAATCCTTATCCCGCTTCGAAGAGTTTACTTCCTGAAGAGTGTGGGCCAGTTCCGTATTATAGCAGCTAAAGAAAAACCATCCATGCGACTTGCCTTTCCCCGCGCGGGACAAGTCAAAGTTCACCCCGGGGGTTCTCAACTGAAAGGCGATATTCATTTCGCCATTTTCCTTATCCACACTGACAAAGCTGATATGCCCCTTGAAATTTTCCTTGTATGAACTGATGGGCACATCTCCGTTATCGTTATCGCCGGGTACGCTAAACCTGGTACCGGCAACGATGTACTCCGTATTTTCAGTACCGAACGGTGAACTGTGGTTACCACCGCTGTTGGGAAGCTCTAAGATCTCTGCCGTTTTAAACGTTTTGAGATCAATCCTCGCGAGGCGGGGCGTATTGTTCCCGTTCACGAACACCCATTTCCCGTCGGCAACACCGTCGGTCTGCGACATCTCTACGTGGTGCAGATCATCCCAGGGCACGAAACCATGCGATGTGTTGAGGAAAGGTTTGGTTTCTTCGCTGTATCCGTATCCTTTTTCAGGATCGACTGAAAATACGGGGATTACTTTCAGCAGCCTGCCGCTCGGCAGACCATAAACACTCAACTGACCGCTAAAGCCTCCTGATACAAAGTTGTAATATTCGTCATATTGCCCGGGAGCAACATAGACTTTGGCAGCGGCATCGCCACCGACAGCACTCCCTGCACTTTTGGGTTTGCAGGATGGTAGTGCAGCAGCGATCACTGATGCTGACAGCACGGCAATTATGATTCTGGACATATGTGTGGTTTTTGAAGTATTTATTGGACACCGTCATTCTGGCGCATAAATTCCAGGATCGCTCTCGCTTCATCATCTACGAGATTCTGATTGGGCATACGCACCAGACATAATTCTAACTGAGCCTGCAACTCGGGATCTTTGTCGATCATCGGGTCGGGATTGGTAATAAAATTCATAATCCAGTGTGGTGTATGCCGCTCTGTAACACCGTGCCATCCCGGACCTACCAGTCTTTCATCTGTATATTTATGGCAGGAATTACACTTAGTGTCGGAAATGGCCTTTCCTCTTTCTGCCATGGCCTGATCCAGCGGCCCGACATTTACATTTGTTTCATCATACTTCCCTTCGCCCCGGGTCGGATCATATTCAGAAGGGTTTGCCGGGCGGCTTGTACCGGTGGCTGTTGATTCGCTTCCTCCTTCGCTCCCGCCTCCGCAGGCAGCCACATACATTAAAGCAGATAATGAAATCGCCGATATCAAAATTTTCCTATACATAATGATCGTTTTAAAAACAAATATAAATCTTTTCACAAAAATAATCCCTGTTATTAGCCGGTTTTATGATTAAGATCATAATCGGAGAAAAAAATAAATTTTTACCTTGCGGATCACAGTATCAATGACATCTGAAAAACTGTGCCAGGCTTACGCCTATCCACTACTCCAACTAAATCCAACAAGTATGAAAAGAAATGAAAATATTGTTCCTCTTTCGCGTGATCACCATTTTGGCCTGCTATTTTGCTGGAAAATACGGGAAGGGTTGAAACGGAACGTAGATCCGGAGCGGATAAAACGGTTTATTGCCTATTACTGGGATCACCACTTCAGCCGGCATTTTCATGAAGAAGAGACTATACTTTTCATTTTGAAAGACGATCCATACTGCCGCAGGGCACGGGAAGAGCACAAAATAATCGGACAATTAGTTGAAGATCTGGCACAACCTGACAGCAATACCACCCTGCTGCAATCTATTGCAGATATGGTAGATCAGCATATCCGCTATGAGGAAAGGGAACTGTTCCCTTATCTTGAGCAAACACTTACGGAAAACCAGCTGGCGGCTATCGGCAAGGAACTCGAAGAATTGCATGCCGAAAAGCCGGCAGATGAATACGCAGACGAATTTTGGCTAAAAGCGAAATCCTGATCTCATTTTTACCGTTTTTAGAAATCCATTTCCTCATTCTGCAAACGCCCATACATTTTATGCCATTCTTTTGTCATCAAAATGTAAAACATGCGTTGGAGCATCCTATGGCTGTTGCCGGTATTATTATTACTGGCCTGCAATAATCACCATACAGAAAAAACCATTCCTTCAGAAAACAAAAAGATCGGCGTACTGCTGGTCAATCACGGCTCCCGGTCGGAAACCTGGCGGAATACGTTACTGGAACTGGAGCATAATGTCAGGGATACCATATATGCCGGAGGACATATCCGGGGCATTAAAACAGCGTTTATGGAGTACAACGAACCCTCCATTGCCACGCTCCTGAAAGAATTTGACAAAGAGGGATATACCGATATTATCCTTGTCCCGGTTTTTCTCACAGTCAGTCCTCATTCATTCGACGATATCCCGACTATTATCGGTCAGAAAGAAGATCCCCATTCCGCAGAAGTATTAAAGCTGGAACGGATCGAGCGCTATACGCCCAAGGCCACAGTACACATCACGCCGCTGCTGGACTTCACCGACATGCTGCAGCAGAATATCCTGCGGCGTTACCGGGCGCTCTCCGAAGACCCGGCGGCAGAAGGGCTGGTGATGATCGCTTATGGTGATGAAACCTACACCAGGGAATGGTCTGAATTACTTACCCGCATCGGGCATTATGTAGGCAGCCAAACGGGCGTATCCGATTTTTCGTTCGGCTGGTGCGGGCATATTGTCCGGTACAATCCCGACTCAACAGCCGAAGCCATCCGGCAGGTACTGAGGAAAAAAGAACGCGCCATAGTAGTGCCGGTGCTGGTAGCCACGGATGAAATGTTCCAGGTAAAGATCATCGGCGACGGGATTGCAAAGGCAAACGGAGGAAGCGACAAAATCATCTATAAACCTGACGCCATCCTGCCCGACAGGAATATTGAGCAATGGGTAGTGCATACCGTTGCTGAATATGCCGGCAAAATAAACGGCCGGGCCAAAACTTCTTTTTGATATGCCCGTACTATCTGTAAAAAAGATCCGCCGGCTAAATGTCGCGACACACCGCGACCTCGGATATTTTTTCTCCGGACTGATCATCATGTATTGCCTGTCGGGACTGGCGCTGAATCATGTTGAAGACTGGAATCCGGATTTTATCATTCAGAAAAAGACAGTGCAACTGGCGCAGCAGTATCGCCCGGCGGACGTCGGCGCTGCAGACATTGCCCTGTTCAATAAAATGGTGGGGGAAACGCAGCACAAAGTATATGATGTGCCTGCCCCTGACCAGTTGAAAGTGTATTACGATAACGCCACGCTGCATTTGAATTTCTCTACGCAAACCGGGATTTATGAAAGGATATCACGCCGCTCCGTGTTTTACGAAGTAAATGCACTGCACCGGAACAGCCTGAAAGGATGGCGCTGGGCATCAGATGTTTTTGCGGTGATGCTGATCGTGATCAGCATAAGCGGACTGTTTATCCTGAAAGGTAAGAAGGGGCTTTCCGGGCGCGGAAAATGGCTGTTGCTGGCGGGGTTGCTGCCGCCGGCGGTAGTTTGGGTGGTGTTGTATTTTCAGTAATGTACGGCAAAAAAAGACCAGCCTTCGCCCTGCGGGCTTCGGCTGGTGAGAGCGGAAGGAGAGGGATTCGAACCCCCGGACCTGTTACAGTCAACGGTTTTCAAG
>JBEBVQ010000028.1:0-13086 GCA_040392625.1 Taibaiella soli
GAAAATTAAAACGGATGAAATTGTAATAAGGAGATTTTAAAATTAAATCTTCAATGGTTCTTTTTATGGGATTCATATTTTATATGAAATGTAGCTAAGAGAATTGTTGCAAGATATAAAGAATTTATAGGCTGTGCGTCATTATTTCAGGAGCAATATATAGTATAATCAGCAAGTGTGCAGGCCATCATACGCCACCGGTGCATCTTCCGGACGAAGTATTATGCATTGAAAAATGTTTCCCCGTCACAATAATGGTATTGATATAACTGTTTGATAAAATCCGCTTTCTTTCCTTGAATATTCCCGCTTCTGTCATACTTTTGTAAGCACAACTATTATTAGTTTAGCAGCCTTATTTATGAATGTTTTAATGTTAGCGGCAGGGGCTGATATGCCTTTTAGCTACTTCCCGATCGGATTGCAGTTGCTGGTGGCGGCAGGCGTGGTTTTCTTGATTGTTGTCCTTACCCACCTGCTCGGCCCCAAGCGGCGCACACAGGATAAGCTGATCAACTTTGAGAGCGGCATTGCTGCTGTCGGGAATGCCCGGCAGCCGATGAGCATCAAGTATTTCCTGGTAGCCATACTGTTTGTGCTGTTTGATGTGGAAGTGATCTTTTTCTATCCCTATGCCGTTAACTTCAGAGAACTGGGGCAGGAAGGCTTTTTTGCAGTGCTGCTTTTTGTAGCCTTTTTTGCCTGCGGATTCTTCTACATCATAAAGAAGGGTGCATTGAAGTGGGAAGATTAACTGCCGGTGTATCCGGCGGGAACAACACACGCAATGACGGATCATTTAATTCATTTTCTAAACAAAAGCTTCCTGCGGGAAGTAATAGGAGCATAGCATATGCCACGTCCGGTTCAATATAATACGAATGACAAGGTGAAGCTGGTGGATATGCCCGAAGGGCACATGGGTGAGGGGTTTATGGCTACTTCCTTTGATAAGGTGGTAGGGCTGGCCCGTAAAAACTCACTCTGGCCGCTGCCTTTTGCAACCTCATGCTGCGGCATTGAGTTTATGGCTACGATGGGCGCTGATTACGATCTGGCGCGTTTTGGTTCGGAGCGTATGGGCTTTACGCCGCGCCAGTGCGATATGTTGCTGGTGGCCGGTACTATCGCCAAGAAAATGGCGCCGATATTACGTCAGGTGTACGTCCAGATGGCTGAGCCTCGCTGGGTGGTTGCCATCGGCGCCTGCGCCAGCAGTGGCGGTATCTTCGACTCATACAGCGTACTGCAGGGTATAGACCAGATCATACCCGTGGATGTGTACGTGCCCGGCTGCCCGCCTCGGCCCGAAGGTATCATCGACGGCATTCTCAAGCTGCAGGAGCTTGTAGGGAACGAAAGCCTGCGCCGCAGACACAGCGACCATTACAAACAACTTCTTGCCGGCTATGGCATCCAATAAACCCCTGTTACACAAAAGCAGACTTTAACGAACGCAACTGATTGATCATGGCTTTGACCTACGAACGGATAATACAGCGGCTGCAGGATAAATTCAATGAGCTATCGCCCGGCTTTGAAGAAACGTATGGATTGCTTTCCGTAACAGTGCCGGCAGAAGATAATCTTAAGGTCATGCAGTTCCTGTACGATGATGAGGAGCTTCGCTTCCGTTTTCTTACAGACCTTACTGCCGTTCATTATCCGGAACGGACAGATGAAGAAATTTGTGTGGTTTACCACCTGCACAACCTTGTGGATAATGTACGGCTCCGCCTGAAAGTATATGTGCCGGTGGCAAAGCCGGACGTGTTTACAGCTACCCGTATCTTTGCAGGAGCCAACTGGATGGAGCGTGAGACGTACGATTTTTTTGGCGTCAACTTTATCGGTCATCCCGATCTCAGGCGTATCCTGAATGTGGATGATATGGACTATTTCCCGATGCGGAAAGAATACACGCTCGAAGACCCGCAGCGTACCGATAAGGATGATGAAATGTTTGGCAGATAAAAATTTTTCCCGGAGCGTACCAGTACGATCCGGGTTTGATCAATAAATACTGAGGATTGAGACATGTCTGAACAAGCACATATAAAACTGGCGGACGAATCGCTGGCGAGGCAAACGACCACACTGAACCTGGGGCCGACCCATCCGGCTACGCATGGCGTCTTCCAGAATATTCTGGAAGTAGATGGTGAACGTGTGCTGAGCACCGAGCCTACTATTGGCTATATCCACCGTGCTTTTGAGAAGATTGCAGAACGCAGGCCGTACTACCAGGTCACACCGCTGACAGACCGCCTGAACTACTGCTCTGCACCAATCAATAATCTCGGCTGGCATATGACGGTGGAGAAGCTGGCGGGCATTAAAACACCCAAACGTGTGGATTACCTCCGCGTGATCATCATGGAGCTGGCGCGTATCGCCGACCACCTGGTCTGCAATTCTGTGATCGGGGTGGATACCGGCGCACTGACTGTCTTTACCTATGTGTTTCAATACCGGGAGAAGATCTATGAAATGTACGAAGAAGTGTGTGGCTCAAGACTGACCACCAACATCGGTCGCTTCGGTGGATTTGAACGCAATTTTTCGGATGCATTCTGGCAAAAGCTGGATGTTTTTCTTGAAACATTCCCGAAAGCATTACGGGAATTTGAAACATTGCTCGACCGCAACCGCATATTTATGGATCGCTGTATTGGCGCGGGTCCTATCAGCGCCGAGAAGGCGCTGAATTACAGCGTTACCGGGCCTAACCTCCGTGCCGCCGGCGTGGACTATGATCTCCGGGTAGCGCAGCCATACAGCTCGTACGAAGATTTTACATTCAAAATCCCCGTGGGTACCACCGGCGATGTGTACGACCGTTACCTTGTCCGCAATGCGGAAATGTGGGAGAGCGTAGGCATTATCCGTCAGGCGCTGGAGCAGCTGAAAGATCTGGATCCCTCGGTTTATCATGCGGATGTACCCGAGTTTTACCTGCCCGATAAAAAGGATGTATATACAAAAATGGAAGCCCTGATCTACCATTTCAAGATCATCATGGGTGAGGTGAATATTTTGCCCGGTGAAGTGTATCATGCGGTAGAAGGCGCCAACGGAGAAGTAGGGTATTACCTGATCAGCGACGGCGGCCGCAGCGCATACCGGCTGCATTTCCGTCGCCCCTGTTTTATCTATTACCAGATATACCCGGAGATTGTTAAAGGCAGCCTGCTGAGCGATGCGATTGTAACGCTCAGCAGCCTTAACCTGATCGCAGGTGAAATGGATGCATGACATCCGAAGATGTTTTTAAAAAGGAATAAAAAGCAAAGATGCAGATTCAGTTCTCACAGGAAAAACTCGATAAGGTAAAAGAGATCGTGGCGCGTTATCCCGAAGGGAAGCACAAAAGCGCGCTGATACCGGTGCTGCATCTGGCACAGGAAACTTTTGACGGCTGGCTGGATGTGCCGGTGATGGACTATGTGGCGGAACTGCTCAGCCTCGAGCCGATCGAAGTGTATGAAGTAGCAACTTTTTACACGATGTTCAACATGAAGCCTGTAGGTAAATATGTGTTTGAAGTGTGTCAGACCGGGCCTTGTATGCTGAATGGCAGCGATGGGATCATTGCATACATCAAAGAAAAGCTGGGTATAGAAGCGGGAGAAACTACTCCCGATGGTTTGTTTACACTCAAGCCGGCGGAATGCCTCGGCGCCTGCGGCTATGCCCCCATGATGCAGCTTGGCAAGCATTACCGCGAATTTCTGACGAAAGAAAAAATAGATCAGCTGATAGACGAACTGAGAGCAGCAAACTGATAAACCACCCAATGACAGGATCATGAAATCAATACTTGTAGCATTTTCTCTGATAGTAACAATGGCAGCCTGCAGCGATGGTACGAAACGCCCCGGTCGCACGGATGGCCCGTTGCCTGGCTCATTGGGCACGGCCTTATATGTGGCTGCTGTGAGTGTGGATGAGGTAGCCGGTACTTACACCGGTGTATTGCCCTGTGCAGATTGCCCGGGAATAGAAACCACGCTGGTGCTGAAAAGTGACGAAACATACAGGCTGGAAACCAGGTACCAGGGGAAAGGCAATGAATCGCCTTTTGTGGCAGAAGGCAACTGGGCGCTTAAAGACGACAGGGTAAAGCTGAAAGACATAAAAGACGCGCCGGATACGTACCTGATAGAAGACGGATACCTGGTGCAACTGGATATGGACGGAAAGAAAGTTGAAGGAGCGCTGGCAGAACATTATGTCTTGAAGAAAAAATAAATAACCAGATAAAACCCGGTTATCCGGGCTTTTGCGATATGGCTGTAAAGATTTTATTGGAACACGCACACGTTGAAGGTATCCGGTACTACGAAACATACCGGAAGATGGGCGGTTACCGCGCTGTTGAGAAAGCGTTTAAGATGACGCCGGACGAGATCGTGGAGGAAGTGAAGCAGAGCGGCCTCCGCGGCCGCGGAGGCGCAGGCTTCCCCACGGGTATGAAATGGAGCTTCCTGGCCAAGCCGGAAGGCGTACCCCGTCACTTGGTTTGTAATGCAGATGAATCGGAACCCGGTACGTTTAAAGACCGTTACCTGATGGAGTTCATCCCGCATCTGCTGGTAGAAGGTCTGATCGTTTCATCTTTTGCATTAGGCTCGAACGCTACTTATATCTATATCCGCGGCGAATATGCCTGGATCGTGGATATACTGGAAGAGGCAATACAGGAAGCGAAAAATAACGGCTGGCTCGGGAAGAATATTCTCGGCACCGGCTTTGACTGCGAGATCTATGTGCAGCGCGGAGCCGGCGCTTATATCTGCGGTGAAGAAACTGCCCTGCTCGAAAGCCTGGAAGGCAAGCGGGGCAACCCCCGGATCAAGCCGCCGTTCCCGGCGATACAGGGTCTGTGGATGCGGCCCACAGTGGTGAATAATGTGGAAACACTGGCTGCTGTTGTACCGGTCATTAACATGGGCGGCGAGGAATATGCAAAGATCGGCGTGGGCAGATCAACTGGTAGTAAACTGATCTCTGCCTGCGGCAATATCAATAAGCCGGGTGTATATGAAATTGACATGACCATCTCTGTCGAGGAATTTATATACAGCGATGAATACTGCGGCGGCATCCCCAACGGGAAACGGCTGAAAGCCTGCATTCCCGGAGGGTCGTCCGTACCTATTGTACCCGCCAACCTGCTGTTTAAAACAGCAGCCGGCCAAACCCGGTACATGAATTACGAGAGCCTTGCCGACGGCGGTTTTGCTACCGGTACGATGATGGGATCCGGCGGATTTATTGTGCTCGACGAAGACCAGTGCGTGGTGCGTCATACCATGTCGCTCGCACATTTCTACAAGCACGAAAGCTGCGGCCAGTGCAGTCCCTGCCGCGAGGGTACAAGCTGGATGTACAAAATCCTGAAGAATATAGAATACGGAAAAGGCAAGATGAGCGATATAGACCTGCTGTGGGATGTGCAGCGCCGGATAGAAGGGAATACCATCTGTCCGTTGGGTGATGCCGCCGCATGGCCTGTGGCCGCCGCCATCCGCCATTTCCGCGATGAATTTGAATGGCATGTGACGCATCCGGAAGAAGCGCAGACCCGGAATTACGGGCTGGCGCATTATGCGGATGAACGTGAGGTGGCTGCATAATGAGAAACGATTTTATCAGCAACAGAAATCAATAGATTATGTCTGAGGTAAAGAATTTTAAAGTAACGATAGATAACATCACGATCGAAGTGCCGCCGGGCACAACGATCCTGAATGCCGCCCGGCAGATCGGCGGGGATGTGACGCCGCCGGCCATGTGCTATTACAGCAAGCTGGAAGGCAGCGGCGGTAAATGCCGTACCTGCCTGGTGGAAGTGAGCAAGGGTTCTGAAAAAGACCCGCGCCCCATGCCCAAGATGATGGCCAGTTGCCGTACCACCGTCATGGATGGTATGGAAGTAAAGAGCATCACTTCTGAAAGAGCGCTGGATGCACGCGAAGGGGTCACCGAATTTTTGCTGATCAATCACCCGCTGGATTGCCCGGTATGCGACCAGGCGGGAGAATGCGACCTGCAGGATCTCAGCTATGTGCACGGTAATGAAAAGACCCGGACGGAATTTGTACGCCGCACGTTTGAGAAGGAAGACCTCGGACCGTATATTTCTCTGAACATGAACCGCTGTATCATGTGCTACCGATGTGTATTTACGGCACAGCAGCTTTGTGAAAGCAGGGTGCATGGTGTGCTTGACCGCGGTGACCAGTCTGCGATAAGCACCTATATCGGTAAGGCGCTCGACCATGAAATGATCGGCAACGTGATCGATGTATGCCCGGTGGGCGCGCTCACAGACCGTACCTTCCGCTTCAAGAACCGGGTCTGGTTTACCAAGCCGCTTGATGCGCACCGCGATTGCCCTACATGCAAGGGTAAAGTGCGCTTGTGGATGCGGGGGGAGGAAGTGTTCCGGGTGACGGCACGGAAAGATTTTTGGGGTGAAGTAGAAGACTGGATATGCAACGATTGCCGTTTCCATAAAAAAAGCGCCTCCGACTGGGTGGTGGAAGGCCCCTCGAATATCAACAGGCACAGCGTGATCTCGCAAGGACATTATACTACTCAAAAAGACGGCCAGCCGGATCTGATCAATACGGTGATCGGCAAAGACCCCCGCCTGCTGTTGGATATCCATACGATCAGTGATGTCAACAGGCCGGATATCGAGCTGTCAAAAATTGACGGGCCTGCGCATTCTGATGATTTTTTGCCCAACGTGCAACTGACCAATCAAAAAAAGCTGGGCAAATAACCCTTGAACTGTAGCATATCCATAATAGAAACGGAAAGACACTACCATTTTTATAACGAACTGATTACTTTTGCGTCACTATGCTGTTACTGCAAATAGACTGGGGTTTCATACTTGAAAAAGCCATTCTGATCATCGTGATCCTGGGCGCCTCTTTTGGCGTAGCAGCCTATGCCACCTGGGGGGAGCGTAAGGTAGCAGCGGTGATGCAGGATCGCGTCGGCCCAAACCGGGCAGGCCCGTTCGGCCTTTTTCAGCCGCTGGCAGATGGACTGAAGCTTTTCTTTAAGGAAGAGATCATCCCCGATCGCTCTACAAGAAAGTTATTCATACTGGCGCCTGCCATGTTCATGGTTACCGCGCTGATGACCAGCGCAGTAATACCCTGGGGGCCGGACATTATAACGGAAACAGGGATTATTTCCCTGCAGGTGGCAGATATCAACATTGGGATATTGTACATATTTGGGGTGGTGAGTATTGGTGTATATGGCATTATGCTGGGCGGCTGGGCCTCTAATAATAAATATTCGCTGCTGAGCAGTGTGCGTGCCGCCTCCCAGGCGATCTCCTATGAGCTGGCGCTGGGCCTGAGCCTGATTGCATTGCTGATGGCCACCAGCTCACTGAGTATGGCGGAGATCGTACAACAGCAGCATGGCTTCTGGAGCGATGGCTGGTTTACCTGGTATTTCTTCAAGCAGCCGCTGGGCTTTTTCATCTTCCTGGTGTGTACGTTTGCAGAATTGAACCGCGCGCCTTTTGATATGCCGGAGGCAGAGAGTGAGCTGAACATGGGCTATCATCTCGAATATTCCTCGATGAAGCTCGGGATGTTCCTGTTCGCCGAGTATATCAATATGTTCATCAGTTCTGCGGTATTGGCGACGCTGTTCTTCGGCGGGTACAACTTCCCGTTTATGGACAATGTGGCGCTCTGGCTGCAGGAGGCGCTGCCGCAGGCGCACTCAGCCGTATTTGCATTGATATGTGTGCTGGTATTAATGGCCAAGATCACCGGGTTTATCCTGTTTTTCATGTTTATCCGCTGGACGTTGCCGCGGTTCCGGTACGACCAGTTGATGAACCTGGGCTGGAAATCATTAATTCCCTTAGCTTTGATCAATATGGTAATAACGGGAGCTTTGATATTGTGGGTATTTAAATCGTAATGCAGGATGCTGACGATACAACAGATACGGGATGTGGTGGCGGATTATTTTAAGGATAAGCCGGTGAAAAAGGTGTACCTGTTTGGCTCGTATGCCAGAGGGGAAGCTGATGAAGACAGTGATGTGGACTTGCTGGTGGATTTTGACGACAGCAAAAAAAGATTAAGCCTGTTTGATGTCCTGCGTTTGAAAGAAGGGTTGGAGCAATTGCTGAGAAGGAATGTCGAATTGGTGGAAGAAAGCCTGGTTTACGGACGGTTCAGACCTTATATTGATAAGGATAAACTCAAGTTGTTTGAAGCATGAGCCACCCGAAGTCAGATAAGGAGCAGATCTTTTACATTATAGAGCAGATTTCAGTTATTGAGCAATACCTGGAGGGCAAGGATGAAGATATGTTTTACAGGGATGCCATGCTGAAGGATGCATGTTTTGCCAGATTGCTTGTTTTAGGTGAGCATACCGGGCGTTTATCAGCGTCTTTGAAAGAAAAATATGATGAGATTGAATGGAATGTAATCAGACAGGCGAGGAATTATTATGCACATGCATACGATGCGCTGAGCTGGCCGAGGGTCTGGCTGACATTGATACAGGAACTGCCGGAGTATAAAGTGAAACTGGAAAAAATTGTGAGTGAATTATAAATGCTGACGATACAACAGATACGGGATGTGGTGGCGGATTATTTTAAGGATAAGCCGGTGAAGAAGGTGTATCTGTTTGGCTCGTATGCCAGAGGGGAAGCAGATGAGGACAGCGATGTAGATCTGCTGGTGGATTTGGATCCGTCAGCCAGAGTAGGGTTAAGTTTTTATGGTTGGCTCGCAGATCTGAAAAAAATATTTAACCAGCGTATAGATTTGATACCTAATGCCAGGAGGCCGGAAGAGGTTTCCAACTGGAGGTTCATAGAAACGGTGAATAAGGAAAAATATTTGTTGTATGAAAAAGGGTAAAATGGATAAAACACGTCTGGAGCATATGCTTCAGGCTGTCCGGTTTATTCTCAGGCATACAGCTTTTATGGAAGAAGATGAGTTTTACCGAAGCGATGTTCTGAAGTTTGCCATAATCAAACAACTTGAAATCCTTGGTGAAGCTGCCAATTTTCTTAGTGATGAATTACTGGAACGATATCGCCAGGTGGCATGGGGCAAAATAGTAGGTGCGAGAAATATATACGTACATGAATACTTCCAGATAAGCTGGTTATTAGTCTGGGAAATTATTAAAGATGATATACCGGAGCTGGAAAAACAGCTACAAGAGATTATAAATGAATTGAACCAGGATTTGTGATGCAACAGTTAACGAACAGAGCGGTACAGGTAAACCGGAGTCCGATGACCTTCGGGGAAAGGATCTACCTGCCCGCTATACTAAAAGGGCTTAAGATAACGCTGTCACATGCGGTCAGGAAGCCGGTTACGACCAAGTATCCTGAGGAGAAGCGCCCGTTCAGCCCTGTATTCAGGGGGCTGCACGTACTGAACCGGGATGAGGAAGGCCGGGAGCGCTGTACTGCCTGCGGGTTGTGCGCGCTTGCCTGCCCTGCAGAAGCGATTACCATGGAAGCCGCCGAACGCAAGCCAGGCGAAGAAAACCTGTACCGTGAAGAAAAGTACGCAGCCAAGTACGAGATCAATATGCTGCGCTGTATCTTCTGCGGATACTGTGAGGATGCCTGCCCCAAGGATGCGGTGTATTTGAGTGAAACAGTGATGCCGGCCAACTATACCCGCAGGAGTTTCATTTACAAAAAAGAAGACCTGCTCATTCCTCACCCTAAAAAACAGGATCAAGCCGACTAAGCTGTTATGGATATACAGGAACTCTTGTTTTATTTTCTTTCCATGCTCGCATTGTGTGGGGCTTTGGGTGTGGTGCTCAGTCGCAATCCGGTGAATAGCGTACTATTCCTGATCCTCACCTTTTTTGCAATATCGGGTCATTATATTTTGATGAATGCCCAGTTTCTCGCAATTGTCAATATTATCGTATATGCGGGGGCGATCATGGTATTGTTCCTTTTCGTGATCATGCTGATGAACCTGAATGCAGATGTAGAGCCGCAGAAGAACTGGCTGATACAGCTTGCCGGCGCTATATCGGGGGGCATGCTGTTTCTTGTGCTGCTTTCTGCTGTTGTCACTGCTTTCAATACGCTGCCGCGTGGCGGCGAGACGGCCGGCGCTACAGATATCGGGCTGATACAGAATCTGGGTAAGGTGCTGTTCACCAAATATGTATTGCCCTTTGAAATATCGAGTATATTATTTTTGAGCGCAATGATCGGCGCCATTGTTATTGGTAAAAAAGAAACACAGCAGCCGGATTAACTCTGCCGGTTTCACATAAAAGAAACAAAACAAGCGGGTATGCCTGTTCAACATTATATATTTTTAAGCCTGGCTTTATTCTGCATCGGCATCATGGGCACCTTGATGCGGCGCAATGCCATTGTTATCCTGATGTGCATTGAGCTGATGCTGAATTCTGCCAACCTGCTGATGGTAGCATTCTCGAAAATGTGGAACGACCCTTCGTCGCAGGTATTTGTGTTTTTCGTGATGGTGGTTGCTGCCGCTGAGGTAGCAGTGGGCCTTGCGATTATCGTACTGATGTACCGGAAAGTACATTCCGTGGATATCAATATTTTGAACAGACTGAAACATTAAACATAATAAAACCGGCCTTTACCCGGCATTGACATATGATTCAATTAGTTTACCTGGTTCCTTTATTTCCCCTGCTCGGATTCCTGATCAACGGAATCGGCTGGAACAAACTGCCCCGGCAGGCAGGCGGAGTAATCGGCAGCATAGCAGTGCTGGCCTCCTTTATCATTTCACTGGGTATCTTTTTTGAAGTAAAGGACGGCGCCTCAGCGGTAGTGACTTTGTTTGAATTTATCCGCTCCGGCGAATTATACATTCCGTTTGCCTTTCAGGTAGATACCTTATCGTCATTATTCCTGCTGATCATTACCGGCATCGGGTTCCTGATCCATGTGTACTCAGTCGCGTATATGCATGATGACGAAGGGGTAGTGAAATATTTTTCATTCCTGAATCTCTTTGTCTTTTCCATGTTGCTGCTGGTGCTGGGCGCCAATTATCTGATCATGTTCATCGGCTGGGAAGGCGTCGGCCTATGCTCTTACCTGCTGATCGGTTTCTGGTTCAAGAACCGGGATTTTACCAACGCCGCGAAAAAAGCTTTTGTGATGAACCGGATCGGTGATCTGGGCTTTCTTGTAGGGATGATGATGATGTTGTATCATTTTGGCACGCTCTCTTTTGGTGAATTGTTCGGCACTATTCAGTCGGGCGAGGCGCTGGTTACTTCAGGCGTGTACAACTGGATCGCGATATGCTTCTTTATCGGGGCAATCGGGAAGAGCGCGCAGATACCTTTATATACCTGGCTGCCTGATGCGATGGCCGGCCCGACTCCTGTTTCTGCCCTGATACATGCGGCCACCATGGTCACCGCCGGTATCTATATGATCGCGCGCAGCGGCGTACTATACAACCTGGCTCCGTTTGCGCTCGATCTGGTAACCTGGATCGGCATGGCTACCGCGCTGATTGCAGCCAGCATCGCACTCAAACAATATGATATCAAGAAAGTGCTGGCGTATTCAACGGTCAGCCAGTTGGGCTTTATGTTTATTGCCCTGGGCGTAGGCGCTTATACAACGGCAGTGTTTCATGTAATGACACATGCTTTCTTCAAAGCCTTGCTGTTCCTCGGCTCCGGCAGTGTGATACATGCTATGGGCGGCGAGCAGGATATCCGGAAGATGGGCGGATTGGGTAGGCATATGCGCATTACGCAGGTGACATTCCTGATCGGTTGCCTCGCCATTGCAGGCATCCCCGGCTTGTCCGGATTTTTCTCCAAAGATGAAATTCTCGTAGCTGCTTTTGCACGCAACCCGGTATTGTTTTATCTCGGTGTTGCCGCTGCCATGATGACGGCGTTTTACATGTTCCGGCTTTATATACTTACGTTCACGGGTACATTCCGTGGTACGGAAGCACAGCGTAGTCATCTGCATGAAAGCCCTGCCGCTATGACGATCCCGCTGGTGGCGCTCGCAGTGCTTTCCGTTGTGGGAGGCTATGTAGGTCTGCCGCCCGTTATCAGTGAGCACCATGCGCTGGCTGCATTCCTCGGCTCCGCAGTGACCAATGGCACAGCGGTACATCTGGACCACAGTACCGAATGGATACTGATGGGTGTATCAACCGGCCTGGCTGTGGTAATGATACTGATGGCCGTAGCAGTAAATAAGAGACCGTCGTTCACCCCGAATACAGGATTGGCGCGTGTGCTGGAAAACAAGTGGTATGTAGATGAACTGTACGATGCTGTTGTTGTACGCCCGCTGTATGCACTTGCGCAGTTCCTGTACCGTTTTGCCGAACGGCTCGGTATTGACGGGTTTGTAAATGGCATCGGGAAATCGGTACAGTGGGGAAGCGAACGCATCCGGCTGCTGCAGAGCGGCCAGGTGGGGTTCTATATATTCGCAATGGTATTGGGAATGCTGCTGGTATTTGCCCTCAGCGTTTTCTGGATCCGTTAGTAATGACTTGTTGAAAAATGATAAAAACGCATTAACCGCATTTGTCGCACTTGATTATGACCTTGTTAGTATCTCTTATATTGATTCCTTTTTTCACCGGGGTGGTTTCGTTCCTGTTAAAAGGGAATGCTGTACGGGTATGGGCGCTGGTAAGCTCATTGTGCACGCTTATGCTGTCGGTATTGCTGAGTTGCAGCAGCAGCGCTGAGCCGCTGGCCTGGTCGGCGCCCTGGATCCCTGGCCTGGGTGCTCAGATCAGCCTTTATGCCGATGGTATGGGCGCGGTGCTTTGCCTGCTTACGGGCATTATTATGCCGGTGATCTTTATTTCCGGCTGGAATAAATTTGTCGAACGTCCGCATGCCTTCTACGGTTTATTATTGCTGGCCCAGGCCGGGCTGATGGGGGTATTCCTGTCGCATGATGCCCTGCTGTTTTACTTCTCCTGGGAACTGGTGCTGATCCCGGTCTATTTCCTCTGCTCCCAGTGGGGCGGCGAAAGACGGATACCCGTTACTTTCAAG
>JBEBVQ010000029.1:0-13074 GCA_040392625.1 Taibaiella soli
TGATCAGCAGAATAAACAGGATGAGCAGCAGCAGGATCAAAAGGAAAAAGAAGAAGAACAACAACAGCATCCACAGCCGCAGCCCAGCAAGCTCTCCGAACAGCAGGCAGAACAAATACTGAATGCATTGCAGCAGGAAGAAAAGAATCTACAGGACAAACAGCAAAAAGAAAGAGGGGTGCCGGTAAAAATTGAAAAGGACTGGTAGGGGCAACCCTTGTGGTTGCCCTGATCGCGATTACCCTCTCGCTCGCAGTTGCCCTGATCGCGGTTGTTTTATTGTGCGGGGTTCAACCCCGCCCGTACGATCGCCGCAAAAATTGTTCACAGGTTTTCAACATTCTTTAAAAAAGTTGAAAGATTTTTTTTTAGTAGTAGAAATTCTTTTTAATATTGTGACAGGATTGTACTTACTAACCCATCCTTATAAAAGTCCGGTAACCCTGAAAAGTTCCGGACTTTTTTATGCTCTTCTGAAACCCTTGCCTGGTGCGCCTTTTCAGCACTGCTGTTTTATATGATGCGCTACTTTCTTTTTTATAAACCTTTTCGTGTGCTTTCACAATTTTCTTCGGAAGGAGAAAAAACAACTCTTGCATCGTTTTTTCCCGGTCTTCCGAAAGATATTTATCCGGTAGGCCGGCTGGATTATGACAGCGAAGGATTATTGTTGCTGACAAATGATAAGCCGTTAACGAACCGTCTGCTTAATCCTGCATTCGGGCACAAGAGAACTTACCTGGTGCAAGTGGAAGGCATGCCTCATCCGGAAGCATTGGATCAATTGCGCGCCGGCGTATGGATCAATGCAGGTGGTAAACGCTTTCATACAAAACCTGCACAGGCGTTATTGATACCTGCTCCAGAGCTGCCTGAAAGAGATCCGCCGATCCGCTTCCGTAAAAATGTTCCGGATTCCTGGATACAATTGACGCTTACCGAAGGCAGGAATCGCCAGGTGAGGCATATGACCGCAGCAGTAGGTTATCCCACGCTGCGCCTGATCCGGTATAGCATCGGACAGGTGACCATAGACGGACTGGCGCCGGGAATGTACACCGAGTATGATGCTACGATCAGAGAAAAGTTGTTTGCCTGATAGCAACATCAATAATGCTGTCATGCCGGACCCCGATCCGGCATCGTATGAATAAACCACATGCAAAAACGTAGCATGGCACGAAATACGATCAGGCGATTGCGGCTCGGAGGCTACAATGATATTTTTTTGAAAACCAGCTATCTGGTAACCGACGCATTCCCCATCAGGATATATTGCTCCACGTCTTTTTTTGTGATCTTTTTATCAGACAGAATGATCAGCCGCTCCACAATATTGCGCAGCTCACGGATGTTGCCCGTCCAGTTATACTGTTGCAGCGCTTTCACGGCATCGGCGTCTATTTGCTTTACCGGCTGGTTGTATTCATTACTGATCTCTGTGAGGAAGTATTCGGTCAGCTCAGGTATATCGTCTTTCCGCTCATTCAGCGAAGGCACATGGATCAGTATCACACTCAGGCGGTGATAAAGATCCAGTCTGAATTTCTTTTCTTCAACTTCCTGTATCAGGTTTTTATTCGTTGCGGCGATCACCCGGACATCCACTTTTATTTCTTTCTCACCGCCGATGCGGGTGATCCGTCCTTCTTGGAGTGCACGTAATACTTTAGCCTGCGCGTCCAGGCTCATATCTCCGATCTCATCGAGGAAGAGTGTGCCGCCGCCGGCCTGCTCAAATTTGCCGATACGTTGCTTGATGGCGGAAGTGAAGGAGCCTTTCTCATGACCGAACAATTCGCTTTCGATCAGCTCCGACGGGATAGCGGCACAGTTCACTTCCACAAAAGGAGCATGGGTACGATTGCTCAGCTCGTAGATACGGCGTGCAACCAGTTCTTTACCGGTTCCGTTTTCTCCTGTAATGAGCACACGTGCATCCGTAGGCGCCACTTTTTCGATGGTTTCGTGGATACGTTGTATGCCGGCCGAGCTGCCGATCATTTCCGCATTCTTTGAAATGCGTTTCCGGAGTTGTTTAGTTTCTGTGACCAGGGATTTTTTATCCATCGCATTCCGGATCGTGATCAGAAGGCGGTTCAGATCCGGTGGCTTGCTGATGTAATCAAATGCCCCCTTCTTCACTGCTTCAACGGCCGTTTCTATATTACCGTGCCCGGAGATCATGATGAATGGCGTATCAGGCTTCTCCGTATGGGCTATGTTCAGCACGTCCATACCGTCCATTTTGGGCATTTTAATATCGCAGAGGATGCAATCATAATTGCTTTCCCGGATCTTTTTTACGCCTTCAGCACCGTCTGCTGCTTCATCTACAACGAAGCCTTCAAACCCGAGAATCTCGGATAGCGTCGAGCGGATCGCTCTTTCGTCATCTATTACAAGAATTTTTTGTGACATAGTTATTGCACCTGATCTGATGCGAAAATAAGCGTTTGGAAATTGAAAGTTGAAAATGAAGAATTGAAAATGAGTTAACTTCCCATTTTCAATTTTGCATTTTCAATTCTCAATTAGCATAAGTGGAGCGGTACATAATTGATCGGTTGATCCAGGCTTTGCAGCATCCGTTGCCGGGTATTGCCGCTCAGCAGCGAATGGCTGCGCGCGTGGTACCGGGGCCGGATGCAGTACCGCAGCATGCACGTCCCAGCGCGGTGCTCAGTCTGCTGTATCCGCATGATGGCGAATTATTTCTGTTGTTCATCCGGCGTACGGAGGATGGTCATGCGCACAGCGGACAGATCAGCTTCCCCGGCGGCAAGCAGGAATCTTCGGATGCAGATCTTAGAGCGACGGCATTGCGGGAGGCACAGGAAGAGGTGGGCATCATGTCGTCTGATGTGCAGTTGCTGGGTGCGCTTACGCAATTGTATATCCCGGTCAGTAATTTCCAGGTGTTCCCCTTTGTCGGCTTTACGCAGCAGCGGCCGTCCTATCATATCAATAAACATGAGGTGGATGAGATCATTGAAGTGCCGCTGAGCCGGTTGTTCCTCCCGGAGCATAAGGTCGTCACCCGTATCAGGCCGGCTTCCCGCCCGGGACTGGTGCTCAGGGCTCCTGCTTATGTACCTGCAGAAGATCAGGTGATCTGGGGCGCTACGGCCATGATATTATCAGAACTGGAGGCGGTACTGGAAGGGATCAGAACATGAATATGTTACCATTGGAGTATTTCGTACATGTTTTTATGTTCAAGGCATAAAGCCATTCCAAACCGTTAAAAAAAACAATGGCAGGCGTATATTATCCCGTAAAAGGCTACCTTCGCCGCGCTTATCCGGCACGCAGGCACGGCAGATCATTTATCCGGATGGTTTGCGGCCCGGATACATTGTTTTGCCTTTTCAATAAAATATAATGCCCGTTCTGATTTTCTTTGTGGCTGTTTGGTACCTCTCTCTTTTTTGTCAGACATTTTTCCAGCACCGCTATGCGGCTCATGGCGCCTTCAGTATGAATAAAGGCTGGGAGCGGTTTTTCTTCATCCTCGCCTGGATCACACAAGGCTCCTCCTACCTGAGCCCGCGTGCCTACGCTATTATGCACCGGATGCATCATGCCTATGCGGATACGGATAAAGATCCGCATTCCCCTGCTTATTCGTCTAATTTCTTCAGCATGATGTGGCGTACCCGTATGTACTATGCCGGTATTTTTGACGGCAGCATACCCGTGGAGGAGCGTTTTACCAGGAATGTCCCCGATTGGCCGGCATTCGACCGCTGGGCCAACTCGTCGCTCTCGCGTCTTATCTGGATGGCGTTATACACTGCCTTTTTTATCGCATATGCCACATCTCCCTGGCAATATTTGCTGCTGCCTTTGATTTATGCGATGTGCCCGCTCCACGGGGTGATCATCAACTGGTACGCGCACAAATATGGTTATATAAATTTCCGGCTGCGGAATACATCAAAGAACCTGTTTCATGTGGATGTGCTGATGTTGGGCGAGGCTTATCACAATAATCATCACAAGATGCCTTCCGATGTAAATTTCGGTAAGCGCAAACACGAGCTTGATCCGATATATCCCATCATATTGCTGTTCAACCGCCTGGGGATCATCCGGATCCATAAGCAAGCTCCCGTAAAAAGTAAATCACCGGAGGATCTGTCTTCGGTAGCGCAAAAAGAGAAAGAAGAGGCCGTTTGGTAATGACTATTCATTTTCGCGTCAGATTTAAGCCGTTATTGTATCTTTATTGTCATGACAAAATTGCTTCCAATGGTTTTGGTAAGTGTTTTGCTATAGTTTATTGAAAAAGAATAAGGCATGGGAGCTTATATGGGATATTATGTGCTGGCAGGGATCATGTTCCTTGTTGGTATGATTGTGAGCGGCAGGTTGAAGCGCAAATTCCGCGAATACAGCGAAGTGCCGCTTCAGCGCGGGTTGAGCGGTAAGGAAGTAGCCGAGAAGATGCTTCAGGATAATGGTATCTACGATGTGCGTGTGGTTTCGGTGCAGGGTTTCCTGAGTGACCATTATAACCCAATGGAGAAAACCGTGAACCTCAGCCCCGAAGTATATGCCGGGCGGAGTATCTCCGCTGCCGCAGTAGCCGCCCATGAATGCGGGCACGCCGTTCAGCACGCCACGGCGTACAGTATGCTGATGCTGCGCAGCAAGCTGGTGCCGGTCGTGCAGATATCCACTACACTGTCTCAATGGGTGATCCTGGCAGGCCTTGGGCTTATGTTTGGGCAGGGTAACCAGATGTTGCTCCTGGCAGGTATCATATTGTTCGCCATGTCCACCATCTTCTCGCTGGTGACGCTGCCGGTAGAGTATGATGCCAGCAGGAGGGCGCTCCGCTGGATGGACACGACCGGATTAACTTCCCGGCAAGAGCACGACCAAGCGGCGGATGCCCTGAAATGGGCAGCGCGTACCTACCTCGTAGCAGCGGTCAGCTCGGTAGCAAGCTTGCTGTATTATATTTTAATCTTCCTGAACCGGGGAGACGATTAATTTTTTGTTGAATCGATTAATCGTTGAGTTGTTGAATCGTTGAGCCGATTAATCGATTAAACAGTTAAACAATTAAACGATTCAACAATCCTCAATAAAATGACTGTAGAACAATTATACACCGGCTGCCTCAGCGAAGCGGCTTATTTTATCAGTAGTGAAGGCGAAGCCGCTGTAGTGGACCCGCTGCGGGATGTGGATATGTATCTGCAGATGGCAGCGGAGAAAGGAGTACAGATCAAATATATCTTTGAAACCCATTTCCATGCCGATTTTGTGAGCGGACACCTGGACCTGGCTGCCAAAACCGGCGCAACTATTGTATATGGCCCGCAGACGGAAGCAAAATTCTCCTTCCATAAAGCCACAGACAATGAGATATTTACAGTGGGCAGGCTGAAGATACAGGCGTTGCACACACCGGGCCATACGCTGGAGAGCACCTGCTACCTGCTGTATGATGACCAGGAGCAGCCTTATTGCGTTTTCACGGGTGATACCTTGTTTGTCGGGGATGTAGGGCGTCCCGATCTGTTCAGCGGCAACCTGGATAAAGAAGCGCTTGCAGGTATGCTGTACGATAGCCTGCACCGGCGCATCAGCCCGCTTCCGGATGATGTGATCGTTTATCCGGCGCATGGTCCGGGATCGGCCTGCGGCAAAAACCTGGGACCGGAAACGCACAGTACGATCGGTATTCAGCGGCAGACCAACTATGCGCTCGGGGATATGGAGAAGGAAGCTTTTGTGAAAACGCTGACCAGCGGCCTTCCGACGCCACCAGCTTATTTCCCGCTCAATGCCCGCATCAATAAGGAAGGATATACGGGTATCGATGAAGTTTTGACCCGTTCATTGAAAGGGTTGACGGTAGCCGCATTTAAGCAGGCCGTGGCAGACGGCGCCTGGATCGTCGATACGCGCCCGGCAACGGTATTTACGGAAGCATTTGTACCCGGTTCGGTGAGCATTGGCCTGGATGGCCGTTTTGCAGAATGGGCAGGCGCCTTGTTGCCTTTTGACCAGCCGTTGGTGCTTGTTACAGAACCGGGTCGTGAAAAGGAATCGGTGATACGGCTGGCCCGTGTCGGTATCGACCGGGTGCAAGGATATTTGGACGGCGGTTTGCCTGCCTGGCAGCAAGCCGGTGAAGCGATTGACATGATCATTGATATAGATCCGGAAGAACTGGCGATGGACCTTCCCCATGACCCGCATCTTGAAGTAATTGATGTCCGTAAGGAAAACGAATTTCAGGCAGCGCATGTAAAAGGAGCATCCAACATTCCGCTCGATACGATGTCAGATATAGTGAATATCGCAATGATCGACACGGATCGCAACCTGTATATTCACTGTGCCGGCGGGTACCGTTCAGTGATCGCTGCGTCCTTGCTGAAACGGCAGGGATATCATAACCTGCGGAATGTGCTGGGTGGTTTTGCACAGATGAAAAAGATCAGCGAAATGCCGATTGTTACCGCCCCGTAGGGACAAGGCATGCGTAGAGACAAGGCATGCCTTGTCTCTACGGAATTATTTTTTGGAAATGCGGTCCGTTACGAAGTACATATCAATCTCACCCTTGTTCTTGGCGTATATCTTCCCGCGGTGTTCACAGATAAAATGATCTTTCACCAGCTCATAAGTGGCGCCGGAAATATTAATCTTATCGGATTCGCTGTTCTGCTCCATACGGGCGGCTATATTCACGGTATCTCCCCAGAGATCATATGCAAATTTGCGTACGCCTACAATGCCGGCCACCACGCTGCCGCGATTGATACCGAGCCTGACTGTAAAGGTCTTATCTCCGAGTTTCTTGCGGCGTTGCTTCATGAAATCCCGGATTTCAAGCGCAGCATTTACAATGCTTATTGCATGCTCGACATTGGATGCAGGAAGTCCTGATACGGCCATGTAGGCGTCTCCGACTGTCTTGATCTTCTCGATACCATATTTTGAAATAATGGAATCGAAAGCTTTGAAGCAGGTGTGCAACTCTGTCACCAAATCCTGTGGCGACAGATATTCGACGATATTGGTAAATCCGACGAAGTCTGAAAAAAGCACGGTAACTTCATTGTATAATTTGGCTTCGGCTTCTCCTTTTTCCTTCAGTTCATTGGCTACTTCTATGGGCAGGATATTCAGCAGCAGCTCGTCCGATTTCTTTTTTTCTTTTGAGATGAGCTTATTGTTCTTGCGTTGAATCAGGAGAACGTACAACGTAAACGCCAGCACCACTACCATGAGGGAAGCTGCCAGTAAGATAATGCGCCGCTCTTTCTTCTTGTCTTCGATTTCCGCCTCCTGGAGCATCTTCTCATGCATCAATGCATTTAACCGGGCTTCCTGCAGTTGCTGCTCCGCTTCTGCGACAGACAACTGCTCCTGCGCCAGCAGTTTCTCTTCTGCCGTTTTTTCGAGTGCCGCCTGTGTTTCGGCTATCGCTTCTTTTTGCGCCTGAATTTCTTCGCTTTTTAATAAAAGATCTTTTTGGCGTTCTTCGAGCTCCAGCTTTTGCTGCTCGGTAAGCTCGCTTTGCTGGTTAAGCAGCGCTGCCGCTTCCTGCTGCCGCTTGCGATATGCCGCTTCTTTCTGTTCCAGCTCGCGTTGCAGCCGTTCTTTCTGGATCTTCTCCTCTTCCAGCTTTTCCCTGTTGGATTTGCCGTCTCCCGATACAACAGGAACCGAAACAGAAGGGAGCTTGATGCCTTTTGAGTAATACTTTACAGCTTTCCCGTACTGATTTTTGGATTTATAAAGATCACCAAGTGTGGTATTGGCCTTGCGGATACCCGTATGCCAGTCCAGCTTTTCGGATAAGGTAAGCGCCTGTTCACCGTATTTGATGCCGTCATTTGCATTGCCTTTGATGTATGCATTTGCAATATCGATCAATAACTGGACTTTCAAAGTGTCTTCATGGCTGGTTTCCAGCTTCCGGAGCAGCGCCTGTATGTTTTCATTTTGTGCGATGCCGGTAAATGAAAACAACATGAGGAGCAGAACGCCTGTAAAACGTTTCATAAATAGTGATAGTTTTTCTGAAACCTGATGTGAGAAGTTCGTAATATACAAATATTCTCTTTAAATATACCAATTAGCGGGTTGATAATCGCATTATGTCGCCGGCTGATTGATCGGCTAATGCTTCCGTATCCTTCTCAGCACACCGCCGGCTGTTTCTTTGATCGTATTGGTAAAGATAAAAGCCCTGGGATCGATCTCATGCACCACATTCCGCAGCTTGCGCACTTCGAGCCGGGTAATGACGGTAAAGACGATATCACACTCCTGGCTTACCTCAAAACTGTCTTTCATAAAACCACGCTCTCCTTTATAAACGGTGATGCCGCGGCCAAGGCGCATTACAAGCGCTTTCTTTATTTCTTCGCTTTTCCCCGATATAATGGTAACACCGGTATAGGCTTCAAGCCCTTCCACCACATAGTCTATCGTGCGGGTGGCAATGTAATAGGTGAGCATTGCAAAGAGCGCAGTCTCCAACCCTAAAAAAACGCTTACAGCCAGGAAAAGCAGCACGTTGATACCCAGAATCAGCTCTGTAACGGTAAAGCTGCTCCTTTTCAATGTATATAAAGCAAGCACTTCTATTCCGTCTATAGCGGAGCCGCCCCTCATAGACAGGCCGATACCCAGCCCCAGGAAAAAACCGCCAAACACAGGTACCAGCAGATTGTCGGAGGTGACGTTGGGAAACTGTATATATTGGAGACAAAGCGCCATTCCCGCAATAGCCAGCGTGGTTTTTATTGCAAATGTTTTATTGATTTGCACGGCGCCGATGATGATAAAAGGAAGATTGGCCAGGAAGAGTAACAAACCGAGCGGCCAGCCATAAAGCTCGTGTCCGAGCAGCGCCAGCCCGGTAACGCCACCATCCAGAAAATGATTGGGAACCAGAAAACTCTTCATCGCGAAACTGCAGGATAGAATGCCCAGAATGATGTATATCGTGTCCTGCAGGTGTATGAGTAGCTTTTTGGTTGTCATCATGATGGATCAAGTTTAGACCGTAGAAATTGCAGATGCTGCTCTTTCTTTTCTTTTCGTAATCTGAGTGCGGTCGCAGTGAAGTAATGGTGTGCTTCGAGAAATCTTACCTGCAGGGCATCCCATTCCTTTTCATTATGGATAATGCCGTACATTGATAATTCAGCAAAAAGCTTATTCCCGATTTTGAAGAAATCATCCCGGCCCAGGTAATCCAGGTCTGCATCACAGAGGATCTCTTCCAGGTGATTTTGCGGAGACTGCGGCAGCTTGGTAGCCATGATCATCCCGCATATCTTCTCTATATCCACAGCCGTGTATCCGTAGCCGGGAAGGTGTTCGCGCGCGATGTCACAGGATTTTTTTTCATGCTCCGCCGATCCGTTCAGGAATCCGGTGTCGTGAAAAAGCGCTGCCGTCAGCAACAATATTTTGTCCGGCTCGGAAACATTTTCCTCTTCCGAGATGGTTTTTGCGGCATTATATACATCCAGGGTATGTTCTACACTATGATAGGACAAGTGGGCGGGTAAACCGTTCTTTAACTTGTCGAGTATAAACGCCTTAACTTGTTCGAATTCCATAGCTGTGGACTAAGAAGCTGCAAATATATAATCCCCGGCGGATATATCAGCTATTTTTAGTTGAAAATGGAAAATTGAAAATGGAGTAGAGACGCGATGCATCGCGTCTCTACCCATCCCTGAATAACAGATCCAGCACACCGGCCTGCTGCAGGATCCGGTAGCCGATCCGGTCGCCCGATATCCCTTCTTTCAGTTGATATGTAAAGTGATAGCTGTGATCTTCACCCATCTCTGTAACGAAATAAGCAAACAACATACCTTCCCTGTCGCGGAAATGCTGCGCTGCCTCATACAGGTGCGTAGATAACACCATCAGGTGGTTGGGGCGCCGCAGCAGTCCTTCCATGACTCCGCGGGTACACTCGAAAGCGTCATGTACATTAGTTCCTTTAAACAGCTCATCCATGAGTACCAGGTTGGTACCGGGATGGACGAGTTTTTCGGCGGTGAGCTTCATACGCTGCACTTCGGCAAAGAAGTAACTTTCGCCGCGCAGCAGGTTGTCTTCCACATGCATATTGGTGATGATGCCTTCGAGAAAGCTGATCCGCATGGCTGCTGCCGGCACGCCCATGCCTGTATGTGCCAGCAGTGCAGCAACGCCCAAAGCGCGCATGAATGTTGTTTTGCCGCTCATATTAGCTCCTGTCAGTACCATGAAGTTCTGCTGTGTACGGAATGCAATATCGTAAGGCGTTGGTTCTTCAAGCAGCGGATGATACAGGCCGCTGGTTTCCAGTACGGGCGCATCTCCGGGAAGCAGATTCGGAAATGCCCAGTGATGTGTCAGCGTTGCCCGCGCCATCGATTGCCAGGCGTCTATCCGGGCATAATGCTGCATCAGGCGGATGACCGTATGTTTCATATCCCTGCGCACCAGATAGCTGAGCCGTGCAAGGTCTTTATAAGTCGTGTTTTTATCGATACGCTGTATTTCAGCCGTCAGCGGATGATCAAGCTCCTGCTGCATGGCAGACAGTTCACGATACAGCATTGCCGGTATTTCCGTATCGTCAATGAGTTGGCACAAGGCGATGCATCCATTTATGAAATCGGCTGTATGCGACAGGGAAAATTGTGTATGGAAATATTCACTCCTGTTGAGCAGTCTTTGAAAAAATGTATTGAACAGCAGACTGATACCGGAAGGGGCTGCCGTAGCAGCATCTGCCGACTGAAAGAATTTTTCCAGCATCACCAGTGTGCCGTTGGAGATCACCTGCGGCCACCGGTGCAGGTTTGCCGTCCAGAAGCGAACGGTATCCTGTACTTTTTGTAAATCATCAATATCTGCCGGAGGGTCGTGTATCATCCGGCGCAGCGCATCCCTGCCGGCATAGCTTGTGGTATGGTCGATCAAACCAAAAACGCCGCCGCCGCCGGACAGGAAAACAGAAAGATCGTGCAGGGTTGTTTTATCAATACGCATCAGCGGTCAAAAAAGAGTCGTTGTCCTTTTATATGATCCAGAACGGCGCCGTTTTCATAAACGATATTTCCGTTTACCAGGGTGTGCGTTACGGAAGCCGGAAACTGCATGCCTTCCAGTGGCGACCAGCCGCAATGGTACAGGATATTTTCTCTTGCGACCGTAAACGGTTTATTCATATCCACCAGCACGAGATCTGCATGGTATCCCTCACGGATGAAACCGCGTTCTTTTACCTGGAAGCAGATGGCCGGCGCATGCGCCATTTTCTCCACTACTTTTTCGATGGATATTTTCCCCGCTTTCACATATGAGAGCATCAGCGGCAGGGAATGCTGCACCAACGGCAGCCCGGAGGGCGATTTGGGATAAGGCTGTTGTTTTTCTTCCCAGGTATGCGGCGCATGGTCCGTGGCAATGATGTCGAGGCGGTCGTCGAGCAGGGCTTCCCAGAGCGCAGCCTTATTTTCGGCGGCTTTAATGGCGGGGTTGCACTGGATCAGGCTGCCGAGCTGCGCATAATCATCAGCAGTGAAATGCAGGTGATGTACACAGACTTCTGCTGTGATCCTTTTCTCTGCCAACGGCAGCATGTTGCCAAATAATTGCAGCTCGCGGGCGGTGGAGATATGCAGGATATGCAGGCGTGTATTGTGCTGCTTGGCCAGTTGTACGGCGGAGAACGAACTTTCGAAGCAGGCTTCGGCATCCCGGATCAGCGGATGGAAAGAAGCGTTGTCCGCGTTTGGATATTTCTCTTTGTTTGCTTTTATGATACGTTCGTCTTCGCAATGGGTGGCAATCAATAACTCAGATTCCGAGAATATTTTTCCAAGCGTAAGATAATTATCTACCAGCATATTACCGGTGCTGGAGCCCATAAATATCTTGACGCCGCAGACTTCCTTTTTCTTTTCGTTGATGCGCAGCACCTGGTCGGCATTGTCATTGGAAACACCCATGAAGAAGGAGTAATTGGCCACAGAAGTCTGTGCTGCGATCCGGTATTTATCTTCGAGCAGCTCCTGCGTGAGCGCCGGTGGGTTGGTATTCGGCATTTCCATAAAAGAAGTGACGCCGCCGGCGACTGCGGCACGCGCTTCGCTGCCGATGGTGGCCTTATGCGTAAGACCCGGCTCGCGGAAGTGCACCTGGTCGTCGATAACGCCGGGCAGGAGGTGGAGCCCCTCGGCATTGATCTCCCTGTAGCTGCCTGCCGGTGAAATGTCGCGGTCTATCTGTTCGATCCGTCCGTTTCTGATTAAAACATCTTTTATTTCCGAAACGCCTTCATTAACGATAGTCGCTTTTTTGATGAGTATGGGTTGCATAAGATACAAAAGTAAGGGGAATGTGTTGAATGAGGGAAATGAGCGATTTCTTATAAAAATGTGGCATCAAAAATTACAGAATGATAATCGTTATTCCGTCATAGCGTGTAGCTTTGCAGCGACATGGATATCAGGTGCACACCCGAAGAAGAAGCCTTGCTGCATAAAATTGCGGAAGCCGCTGCTGCGCTGCATCTCCCGGCCTATCTGATCGGCGGATTTGTACGCGACAAGATCATCGGCAGGAGTACAAAAGATATGGATATTGTGTGCGCCGGTGATGGTATTGCCCTGGCACATGCCGTTGCAGCGCTGTTTCATCCGCAGCCTGCCGTTCATTTTTTCAAGAATTTCGGTACGGCGCAGATAAAGATAAAGGGCTTTGAGGTTGAGTTTGTAGGTGCGCGTAAGGAATCTTACCGCCACGATTCACGCAAGCCGGACATAGTAGCCGGCACGATCAAGGACGATCAGGATCGTCGCGATTTTACTATTAATGCTCTGGCGATCAGCCTTAACCGGGAGGATTTTGGCGTGCTTGTGGATCCGTTCCGTGGTATGGAAGACCTTCGCAGCAAGCTGATACGCACACCGCTGAATCCGGATATTACTTTTTCAGACGATCCACTGCGCATGATGCGGGCGATCCGTTTCGCTACCCAGTTGGGTTACTCCATTTATTATGAAACGTACGACGCCATTGCCC
>JBEBVQ010000030.1:0-13045 GCA_040392625.1 Taibaiella soli
TTTTCGGCAACCACGAAATGGCATTACGGCTTTTCCCGCTGATCTGCGGTATATTGTCTCTTTTTGCCTTTCAGCCCGTTGCCCGATACTTCCTGAAGCCTGCCGGTGTGCTTGTGGCCCTGTGCATACTGGCCATAGCGCCGCCGCTGGTGTACCATTCGGTAGAAGTGAAGCAGTACGGTCCGGAATTGCTGGCCACTATTCTGGCGCTTTGGCTGTACATAAAATATCATGATAAGACCGATTGGCGCAGTATGCTCATATGGGGCACCGGCGGGGCCATCCTGCTCTGGTTTTCATTTACTTCCCTGTTCGTACTGGCTGCTATTGGCTGTTGTGTAGGTCTTGCGAACCTGATACAATACCGCCGCTCTGAATTGGTCCGTTCGTTGTTACCCCTTCTGATCTGGGGTGTCAGTTTCGCCCTTAATTATTTCTTTGTGATCAGCCGTTATGCAGACGAGAGCTGGCTTATCTGGTTCTGGGAGCGGCGGGCAGCTTTCTTCCCATTACCGCCTGCTTTTCTGGCTGAAATAAAATGGCTGCTCCATTATCTGTATTCATTCGTTTATTATCCGCTCGGGCTTACCTGGTTTGAGGTGAATTATGAGCATGGTTACAGCGACTTGTATCGTCTGTTTATGCGTATGCCTTTTGTGCCTTTGCTGCTGTTGCTCGCCGGTGGTGCGGCAATGGTCCGGTATCAAAGGAAACATTTTATCCTGCTGGTGATGATCGTGGCTGTTGCTATTATCGCTTCGGTTTTCCGGCTGTACCCCCTGCACGAGCGGCTGAATGTGTTCCTGGCCCCGGTGGGTATCCTGTTTGTTGCCCGGGCCTGCGACCGGATGTATGCATTCCGCAGCAGATGGCTCAGCTATACCGTTGTGCTTATGCTATTGGCTGCTCCGTTGGTGAATACGATATGGGCGGTAGCAGATACCAGCCGCTTCGGCGGATATAAAAAATCGTATCAAAGGGAGGCCTGGATGTATGTGCAGCAGCATTACCGGGAAGGCGATCTGGTATATGTCTATTGGAATGATCTCCCGGGATGGAATTATTACAAACAGGCGTACCGGCTGGATATGCATGTTGTCGAAGGCAGGGACCTCCGGTATATTTCCAGTGGATTCCCGGATTATTTTCAAAAGCTCTCTCCGGATTTTCAGGAGATGAAAAAGCACCGGCGTGTATGGGTTGTTTACCGTCATTATAATGGTATGAAGACCGGCGATTTTGAAGGACAGCCGGAATGGTACTACAAGAATGTAAATGCAGTGCAGGAATTGCATGCCTACCTCCTCACACTGGGCAGGGAAACACAGGTCTTTCATCCAGAGGACGGCGGTAAGCCTGATATATACGTGGGATTGTTTATCCCGGATTGAAGTCTTTTGTCTGAGAATTTAGAACATATAAATATTTAATTATTTGTTTTGATTCTATGCAAAGTCAAATTTGTATAATGTATTTCTCGGTAAGAAGTAATTTGTGACATTTTTCTTTACAGCATGCCTCTTGTTCGTAATATTCACTACAATAGAGAAATTACGGGATATTTTTTTGGCTATTTAAAATTATATCTGATTTGTTTAACTTTGCATTTTATAACAGAGTTACTCTTTATTAAATTTAATAACCCCCCATTAACTTTTATGAAAAAGTGTTTATCTCTATTGTTTGTTGCGGGTATGGGAATATCCCTTCAGGCAAACGCCCAGAAGTATCTTGGTGTTTCAGGGAGCAGCTATTCAGGATTCAACCAGGTTTATCTGAATCCGGCTTCGGCCAGCGATTCCAGGCATAAGCTGGTTGTGGATCTGTTCTCTTTGAATGTGTATGGCAACAACAGCGTATCGAAGGCGCCGTTTAATACAATGATCGGCGATTTTGACGGTGGTGATGACGGTTTCCCGGTGGGCAAATATTTTAAGTGGACCGGCTCGGAACCGTTATCCTTACAGTTGCCGTTTTTTGAATTGAGAGGCCCCGGGATTATGTATGCGATCAACAATAAGCATACCATAGGCCTGAGTACACGGGTAAGGTTTATGACCCAGGTACATGATATCAGCTCTAATTTTGCCAGCCTGTTTGCCAAAGGACGGACGCTGAATCCCAATGACAATTATGTAGTACTGGATGAGAACGGATTTGACATCACTACGCATCTTTTCTCAGACATTGGTCTCTCCTGGGGCGGCCTGCTGCTGGATAAAGGAAAGCATGTGCTGCATGGCGGCGTTACGGCGCGTTATTATAGCGGTATCAGCTATTATAACCTGAACAGCACGGGTATGAATGGACGGTACGAAGGCGCTAACGATTACGTGCGGGTCGATGATATGGATGTAAGCTTCTCCGCCAATACCCTTGACCCGTCGGATCGCCTGGGAGATCTCACCGGAGGCTCCGGCTTTTTTGATTTTATGTTTGGCGCCTCTGCCGGACGCGGTATCGGCGGTGACCTCGGTTTGATGTACGAATACCGTCCGGATGTTGAACGTCATCGTTATGAAATGGATGGCAGGAAAGGTTTGCTGAACCCCGGTGTGAGCAAACATAAGGTGAAGGCAGGTGTTTCCATACTTGATATCGGAAAAATCAAATACAGCGCCGCCACTACCTACAACGCTTCCACCTCGGGTGTACTGCGGGTTGATAGCGTGAGCGAGAAGCTGACCAATGTACAGGAATTGGAAGAAGAACTGGATAACAGCGGCTTTAAACTCACAAATACAACCGGAGAACAGAAGGTTGCATTGCCGACCACACTGGTATTCCAGGCAGATTATAACATCTGGAAAGGCTTTTTTGTACAGGGTGTGTACATGCAGAACCTGTCAAAAGGCCTGAATCCGGGTAATAACTATTATAATCAGGTGACAATAGCGCCCCGGTTTGAGTCAAAATTTGTGGATGTCGGCGTACCGCTTACCTATAATATGATGAGCTCTGAAATCAAAGCAGGGCTGGGTGTGCGCCTGCTGTTCCTGACCGTCGGTACGGATGATGTAATGGCTTTTGTGAATGACAACTCAAAAGGCATGAACCTGTATTTTGGTATGCATCTGCCGATCCTGCACAAAAAGAAACCCAAAGATTCTGATGGTGATCTTATTTCGAACAGGTTCGATAAATGTCCGTTTGAGAAAGGTGTGCCGGATCAGAAAGGTTGCCCTGATCCCGATAAAGACGGCGATGGCGTGCTGGATAAAGATGATCTGTGCCCGGATGTATTTGGTTCGAAAACAGCCCGCGGATGTCCTGATGCCGATCTCGACAGCCTTGCCGACGCAGAAGACCGCTGCCCGACAGAAGCGGGTCCTGTAGCGCTTCAGGGTTGCCCCGACAGGGACAATGATGGTGTTGCGGATATTGATGATCTCTGCCCTGATGTGCCGGGTCTGCCGCAATTCAAAGGTTGCCCTGATACAGACGGAGACGGCGTGCCGGATAATGAAGATAAATGTCCTGAGGTTGCCGGCCCTGTAGCCAATGAAGGTTGTCCCGATACGGATAATGACGGGGTTCCCGATCATATGGATAAATGTCCCACAGTACCGGGCACTGTAGAAAACCAGGGTTGTCCCGAAGTAAGGGAAGAAGTGAAAAAACGGCTTGCCTTTGCTGCGACAGCTATCCAGTTCCAAACCGGTAAGGCTGTGATCAGTACGAAGTCGCATAAGCTGCTGGATGAGGTAGTAGGCATCCTGAATGAGTACACAGATTACAATATGACCATTCACGGATATACCGATAACGTAGGCAAGGATGAAACGAACCTTCGTTTGTCGAAAGAACGCGCCGATGCGGTACGTGATTACTTTATCAAGAAAGGCATTGCTGCCGAAAGGCTGAGTGCCGAAGGTTTTGGAGCTACCAATTTTGTGGCTGATAATAAAACTGCTGCCGGAAGAGCAAAAAACAGAAGAGTGGAAATGGATCTGAAGCTGAGATAGTCAGATCTGTGTCGTAAAAGGGATGGCCGCCAGTCTGGCGGCCATCCCTTTTTATTTCTATGCTATTATATGGTGATTGCGTGTTTGTTCAGATAGTCTTGTGTTACGCCAGGTAGGCGGAATACATCCATACCAGCTTCTCCTGCTCGCGGATATAGTCGCTCATCAGTGCGTTGGTACCTTCATCATTGGCATCGGCCGAAAGCTCCAGTATTTCTCTTTGGAGCGTGATGATGACTTCAAATGCATTGAGGATTTCCGACACGGCTTCGTTGCCGTCGGAGATGTTTGTTTTCTCCTTGATGGTTGAATTTTTCAGATAATCGGAGTAGCTGTGGAAGGGAGTATAACCCAGCGTCAGGATACGTTCTGCAATTTCATCGTTTTTCACTTGCAGGTCCGTGTACAGCTCTTCAAATTTTGCGTGGAGCTCAAAAAATTTATCGCCTTTGATATTCCAGTGGAATCCGCGGTCATTGATATAAAATAACTGGTAATTGGCCAGCAGGATATTGAGTTTGTCTGCCAGTTGTTTGCTTTTTGCTTTGTCGAGGCCGATTTGAGATTGTTTCTTTTTCATATGCTTCAGTGTTTGGTGGAAAAATGGGGGTCTCGCTTTAATGAGACAGCTATTGCAATTTACTGAATTTTGTACTCTGGGTGGATATATATTGTTGATGGCGCTATTAAAGTTGGTTTTTTAAATGATGACAATAAGAAATCATTAAGGCATTAAGAGGTTTAGATCATTAAGATCATCCCTTTCTTAATGCCCTTAATTTCTTAATGGTGAAAGAAAACCATTAGGAGTTAGAAAAATATTGGGAGAAGTATGCTTACCGGCTATCTTTTTCCACCGCCACAACGGCTTTCAGATTCAGAGCTTTGGCTGCTCTCAGCGCTTCAATGACGGCGCCCCAATGGGCATGTACATCCCCGTTGATCACCACCGTAGGGTCTGCATCGGCAGATTTGGCAACCATTGACGAGATAGCCGCTGTCAGTGAATCTGCTGCAGTAAGCCGGGTACCCACATAGTACCGCTGCAGCGAATCAACCGTTACCACAACGGTCTGCTTCGCCTTGGTATCCGTGGCTGCCCTGGGGTTGCTTACCTTTACCAAATTAGGATTGGCCAGGGTGGAGATGATCAGGAAGAAAAACAGCAGGATGAACAGGATGTCATTCAACGCTGAAGTATGTGGGTCCTTGTCGGCACGCAGTCGTTTTCTCAGATTCATGGCAGCACCTTTTTTATCGGGTTGGTTCCTGGAGAATATCTAAAAATTCAACCGAAGCGGCTTCCATGCGGTTGACGTTCTTGTTGATCTGGGCGTCGAGATAATCATAAGCCATAAATGCCAGCAGCCCGATGATCAGCCCGACGGCAGAAGTGACCATCTTGGTATAAATACCGCCGGCGATACTTTCCAGCGAGAATCCCTGGTGCTGTATATTGAAGAACAGGATGATCATCCCGGCGATCGTACCCAGGAAGCCGAACATCGGGGCGATGCGCGCGATGGTGGCCAGCATGGTCATGTTTTTTTCCATCTGGTATATCTCCAGTTTGCCGACGCTTTCCATGGATTTTTCGATATGCTCAACCGGCTTGCCGATACGACCGATGCCACGTTCGATCATTCGGGCAACCGGTCCGTATGTGTTTTTGGACAAGGAACGCGCAGCGGCGAGGTTCCCGTCCGTGATATGCTCCCGGATCCGCGACATAAAGGTCGGGTCTGTTACAGATGCCTT
The DNA here is from genome assembly GCA_040392625.1 of Taibaiella soli. GTDB lineage: Bacteria > Bacteroidota > Bacteroidia > Chitinophagales > Chitinophagaceae > JBEBVQ01. Next base: position 5,724 of record JBEBVQ010000030.1, read on the forward strand.
GCGGATCACCAGCAACCTTTCCACAAATACGTAAACGACCATTATGGAGCAGATCAGTAAAGGGATCATCAGTACGCCTCCTTCCATCAGGAGGGATATCAGGCTGATTTCTTCGGGAGCAGGACTGGCCGGAGCGGCAGCTTGCGTTGCGGAGTCTATCTGAAGCAGTAATACGGATAATAACGACATACCGGAGTATTTGTACCGCGCAAATGTAGGAAATTTATCAGGCTGACAATACAGGACCCAAGCCGCAATGCAGGATGCCCGGATAACTTTAACTTAATATCAGCGCGTGCCTGCCTAAGTATGGGCCAATAATGCATGATGCACGGCCAGAACCTGTGGGATGACGGCCTGCACTTCGTCATTGTGGATCACAAAATCGCAGCGTTTCATTTTTTCATTTTCATCCATCTGCCGCGCCATCCGCTCGAGCACTTTTTCGCGGGAGATTCCGTCGCGCTGTATGGTACGGCTGATGCGGGTTTCGTGGGGAGCCGTTACGCCGATCATTACATCCATCTCCGCATCGCTTCCGGCTTCAAAAAACAACGCCGCTTCCTTCAGCGCATATGGCGTCTGCTGCCGGGACATCCATTGCTTGCCGTGCGCAATAACGGCAGGGTGGGTGAGTGCATTCATTTTTCGGAGCAGCTCTGCGTTGCCAAAAATAGCAGACGCAATAAAGGGGCGGTTCAGCTTGCCGTCCCTGTACGATGCTGTACCCAACAGAGATATTATCCCTTTGATCAGCTCAGTGTCCTCTTCCATCAGCCGGCGTGCTGCTTCATCCGCATAAAAAACCGGTATGCCCAGCACTTCAAATACCTTGCATACAGTGGTTTTCCCGGATCCGATGCCGCCTGTTATGCCGACTTTGAGCATGAATTGCCTGGTTTAATTAGCCGATTAGCTAATGTGCTGATTAGCTAATGTTTATCGCGAAGGATCATTAGCACATTAGCTAATCAGCTAATTGGCACATTGAAAGTTAGTTTTTCGCTGCCCCTTCCGTTTTCTTACGGTAAGCATTAGTCAATTCCATAGATACCGCAGAGCGCTCGATGGTCATGAAGGTGCCACGGCTGACTTCCACTTGCAGCGTGTTGTCTTCGTTGATCCGGCTGATGACGCCGTGGATACCCGCAGTGGTTACGATCTTGTCGCCGGTATTTGTGTTTTCTGCAAATTTCTTCTGCTCTTTTGCCCGTTTGGCCTGCGGACGGATCATGAAGAAATACATCACGGCTATCATGCCCACCATCAGCAGGAGTGGCATAAATCCGCCGCCGGGTTGCTGGGCTTGTAAAAAAATAGTTGCAGTTAAGAGATTCGTGAACATTGATTGTCGGATTAATTGTGAAAATTTATTGTTTTTATTATTCAGGTATAATTTCCGCTTTTATATACAAATGATGCAATCCTATGGCTGTATTGGTCTGTACGGCAACAGATTTTTCTTCGTAGCCTGTCTGTCCCGTTGATTTGAAGTTTATCTTCAACGTACCGCTTTCCCCGGGGAGTACAGGCTCTTTCGGATAATCGGCAACCGTGCATCCGCAGCTTGTTGTTACCCCACTGATCAGCAACGGCTTTTTGCCTGTATTGGTGAAAGCAAACTCGTGCATTACCTCTTCACCTTCGTAAACTCGGCCAAAGTTATGAACCGTATCGGAAAATGTCATCACCGGCATTTGTTCCAGTATGGCGGCCGGTGTTTTGCCGGCTGTTCTCGGGTTCTGTACCAGGTTAGCCGGTAACAGTTCCGGGTTCTTTTGCCGTGTATTTTGCTGTTCATTACAGGCTGATGCAAATATCAGCATTATCCATGCAAATGTGTACTTTTTCATCCGGAAATGTTTTACAGGTTCATTTGCGTGTACGCTCTTTTTTATGGATCTTTTTTTCTTTTTCCAGATCTTTCAGGATGTTATCGAGTACGCCGTTTACAAACTGGCCGCTCTGCAATGTGCTGTATTGCTTGGATATTTCAATGTACTCATTGATCGTGACGCGGGTCGGTATGGTAGGGAAATACAGTAGTTCGCATACGCCCATACGCAACAGCAGCAGATCCACCAGCGCCACACGTTCGGCATCCCAGTTGATCAGCCGGGGCTGGATCAGTTCCATACAATAAGTCTCTTTTTCGAGTGTTGTACGGAGCAGTTCGTGCGCGTATTCTTTTTTCTCGGCGGAGAGCAGTTGCAGGAAATTGATCCGGGCGGGTAATCTGAAAAAATTCTCCATCAGCATATGGATCATATCCCGGTCGTCTTCCCATCCCGGCAGCTCATCGCTGAAATACTCCATCAGCCCTTCATTGGTGCGCATCTGCTGTTCCCAGATAAATTGGATGATTGCCTTTTCCGGGGCAGGTTCACGCACCGGTATGCCGGTATATGACTGGTATTCGGATGTTTGTGCCAGTTGCTGGTATATTTTCCGTATCCAGGAATCTTCCAGGTATCGCTCCAGCTTTCGTTCTTTTATGGCTGCCTTAAATGTTTCATTCTCAAGAATTTTCCAGAGAAATTCATTCCCTGCGATCTTGGTGCTTACGTGGAGGTCAGCATCGGTGGGCAGATATTTACCGGCGCGGTTGCGGGCGTCGATCTCGGCGTATTGCGCTATCCGGGTAAGGTACAATATGCACACGGTAAAAGTATCCAGCGTGCGGTCCAGCTTTTCATTGAGCATATTGGCGCCTTTGCCGGTAACGGCTTCCTGCTTTCCGGGGGAATCGGCATGGAGTGCATACAGCGTTTGCATCACTTTTACCCGGATATTCCTGCGACTGATCATACGTTACAAAGGCTCTTAGGCGCGCAAAGATAGGAATTACGCGCCAACCCTGTTACCGTATCTCCGTATGAAGCAGCTTTTCGGATCCGAGAAAGCCTTCCAGCGTGTCGTTGATCTGCACCGGGCCTACGCCGGCGGGCGTACCGGTAAAAATGAGATCGCCTGTGTTTAATGTAAAAAAAGAGGAGGCATAGGCGATGATCCTGTCTATACTGAAGAGCATGTCGCCGGTATTACCTTGCTGTACGGTCTTCCCGTTGAGCAGCAGGCTGAAGTCCAGTTTTTGTACCTGTTCTTTCCCGGTCAATGGTACAAAGCGGCCAGCCGCTGCGGAGCTGTCAAATGCCTTGGCGATCTCCCAGGGGAGCCCTTTGGCTTTCTGGCGCTCCTGTACATCTCGGGCTGTAAAATCGATGCCAATGCTCACCATTTCATAGTATTTATGGGCAAACCGTTCCTGGATGAATTTACCGTTGCGGCTTATTTTTACAACCAGTTCGCACTCGTAATGCAGGTCTTTGGTGAAATCCGGGTAGTAGCAGGGTTTGCCGGGCTGCAGCAAAGCCGTCTGAGGCTTGAGGAACAGCACCGGATTTTCCGGCACTTCATTATTTAATTCTTTGGCGTGGGCGGTATAATTTCGCCCCACACAGATTATTTTCATAAACAAAAGCGATTTCAATGGCGCGTGTAAAAATAAACTTTCCGGATCAGGATCCCTTATTCCGGACAATAATACCGGTACGGATCGGGGATGTGAATTATGGCGGGCATGTCGGTAATGATTCTTTTCTCTCCCTGATACATGAGGCACGGATGCGCTGGCTGCGCAGCGAAGGGTATGACGAGCTGAATGCCGGCGGTGTGAGCCTGATCATGGCGGATGTAGCGATCGCGTATAAAACTGAAGCATTTTACGGCGATGAACTGGAAGTAGTTCTGTATGCAAATGAAGTGACAAATACTTCTTTCGATCTGCTATACCGCTTCTCCATCAGACGTAACGGCGTATTGACGGATGTGATACATGCCAAAACGGGTATGGTCTGTTTTGATTATCAGGTGCGCAGAGTCCGGCAGGTGACGGATGCGTTACGGACTTTAATTGGGGGATAGGATTTTTGGAAAGAATTTTTATCTTTGCACCCGTTTTGGCGAGGTAGCTCAGTTGGTGAGAGCGCAGGATTCATAACCCTGAGGTCTCGGGTTCAAATCCCGATCTCGCTACATGAAAATCAAAGCCTTACAGTGTGAAAGCTGTGAGGCTTTCATTTTTGGTACAATAATTAGGTACATTTTAACCAGTATCTGAGGATAAAGCATTGGTTTTAGCTCTCGATTATCTTTATTTTTAATCCGTCATGCAGGAAGATGGTTACATATCAGCAGGCGATCAGCGGCTGCATTATCTGAAGTACGGAGACGGGCCGAGTCTGCTGCTGGCTTTCCACGGCTATGGGGAAGATGCCCGCAGCTTCCGGATGACGGCTCCGTTGCTTGAACCACAATATACCCTGATTTCTGTAAATCTGCCGCATCATGGCGGTAGTCATTGGCCGGATCATGTCGCGTTAGAAAAAGAAACGCTGCGTGCGTTTGTTGCCGGCCTGCTGCAGCAAACCGGCAGGGAGAAGACTTCATTGATCGGCTATAGTATCGGTGGGCGTGTGTGCCTGAATATCATGGAACTGATGCCGGAGTGTATCGAAAGAGTGGTGCTGGTAGCGCCGGACGGACTTGCGCTAAACCGTCTTTATTATTTTGCAACACATACGGCAGCCGGTCGTTACCTGTTCCGGCATTTTCTGCGGGGTGGTAAAAAATACAATAGCATCATCAATGGGTTATATAATTTCAACCTGATAGACCCCTCGCGTTATAAGTTTGCGATGCGTTATCTCGACAATGAAGACCAGCGCCAGCTATTGCTCCACGTATGGCCTGCCATGCGTATGCTCTTGCCTGATATCCGGATCGTGAAGGAGCATATCCGCCGCTATCATATACCGGTGGATATCTTTATGGGGCGGTACGACCATGTGATCCCGCTGAAGCAGGCACGGCGGTTCGTCAAAGGCATGCCGGCGCATGTGCGGCTGCATGTGCTCGAGAAAGGCCATGTTATGCTCGACTCCGATTCGGTACAAAAAATGGCAGACTGTCTTTTATGGAAATGATACTGTATGCCATTGCCGCCATATGCTGTTTCCTTACAGGGATGTACCTGCTGCTGCTGCTGCTCTACCGCTGTGGCTGGCGCCGTCATGCCATCTATACGGCGCCTCCGGGGTATCAGCCTGCCGTAATGATCAGTATTATTGTTCCCGCGCGTAATGAAGCGGGGAATCTGCCTGCCTGCTTATCCTCTCTGCTGGCACAGCAATATCCGCGGCATTTGTTTGAGATCATTGTCGTGGACGACCATTCCGAAGATGATACGGCGGCTGTTGCGGAAGGGGTTCATGATAGTCGTATCCGCTGTATCCGTCTGGCGGATCATCTGGCGCCCGGTGTGCAGGTGACAGCGTACAAGAAGCAAGCCCTCGCTGCAGGAATTGCACAAAGCAGCGGGGAATTGATCATTACTACAGACGCCGATTGTATTGCTCCAACTGACTGGCTGCATATCATGGCTGCCTGTTATGAAGAACACCGGCCGGTGATGATCGCAGCTCCGGTTGATTTTACCAGCAACGGAAGCCTGGTACAGGTATTCCAGTCGCTCGACTTTATGTCGATGCAGGGAATAACAGTGGCGGCACATCAGCTAAAGCTGGGTGGGATGAGCAACGGCGCCAATCTGGCCTTCAGCCGTGAAGCTTATTACAAGATCGGCGGCTACGCCGGTACGGAGCACCTGGCTTCGGGCGATGATTTCCTGCTGATGGCCAAAATGCAGCGGGCATTTCCTAAGGGTATTTATTACCTGAAATCTGCTGCCGCTATAATCCGCACGGCGCCACAGCCGGACTGGCGCAGCTTCCTGCAGCAGCGGATCCGCTGGGCGTCCAAATCCGGCCGCTATGAGGATACCCGGCTGACGGTGATATTGCTGCTGGTGTATTTGTTTAATCTTGCGTTTATCCCTGCAATCTGTCTTGGAATATCAGCGCCTTCGTATGGCTGGTTACCCGTAGGGATGTTGCTGGTGAAAATAACGGTAGAACTATATTACCTGTATCCGGTAGCCGGCTTTTTTGAGAAGCGGCGGCAACTGTGGTTATTCCCGTTCTTACAGCCATTGCATATCTTGTACATACTGATAGCCGGTCTGCTTGGTTTTGCAGGCGTATATCAATGGAAAGGCCGGCGCATACTGATTGCGCCGGCCGGTTCAGCAAAGGGGGAGAAAATTATTCAGGGCGGTTAAAATAACTTGCTACTTTCGCGATCTTCCGGTTTTCAACTGTGAAGATCGTCCAGGCAATTTGCTGCCAATGGCCGCCGGACTTGCTTTTGCCGGAGGTCAGGAACTGGACATATACCAGGTCGCCGCTTTCCTCGATATAGAGTATTTTTTCCTTGATCCCGGGATATTTCCGTTCAAATGCCTCGAAAATGGTGGGTATTTCTTCTTTATTACGGGTGATGAATGAATCCTGACGATTATCGAGAAAGAATGCCTGGTCGGTATATAAAGAGGCCATTTCCTGCCACTGACGCTTGTTGAATAATTCATACATGCGCTGTATCGTTTCTATATTTGACTGTGGTGTCATCGGTTTCATAGGCCGGGTTTCAGAAAAGACGCTCCCGGAATACAAAACCCCTATTTTTCATCCTGCTTTTTTGGTGTGTATGATTTTAATTTGATTTATAATAAGATGATTATTAAATTTTCTGTTGATCATGCCGGGCAGCTATTTATGGTTTTTGTTGCCTGTTTCCCGGTTTCTGTCAAATGCTTGTACTTTTGGCTGATATTCAGCAGGACTGTACTTTTCAAAAACTTATGAAGATATCCTTTCACGGCGCTGCCCGTACCGTAACCGGCTCCAAACATCTGATACATCTGAACCCGGGAAAAAAGATACTGCTCGATTGCGGGATGTTCCAGGGGATGGGCAGGGAAACGATCCGGCTGAACAGCGAATGGGGATTTGATCCCGGTGAGATTGACTATGTGATTGTTTCTCATGCTCATATTGATCATATTGGTCTGTTGCCCCGACTGATCAAAGACGGGTACAAGGGAAAGATTTTTTGTACTCCTCCAACCGCCGCATTGGCTGAGATCCTGCTGAGGGATTCCGCACGGATCCAGGAAGCGGATGTAAAGCATGTCAACCGGCAGCGGAACCGCGAAGGACGGGAGCCGGTTGAGCCTTTATATACCGAGGAAGATGCCGTGAAGGTCTTTGACCACCTGGAATCCATAGATTATAATCAGCCGGTGCGCATTGATCCCGATATTGAACTACTGTACACGGATTGCGGACATATCCTGGGCAGTGCGGCCGTACACCTGAAAGTGCGGGAGCACGACCGTGAGGCCCGGATCACATTCAGCGGGG
>JBEBVQ010000031.1:0-13015 GCA_040392625.1 Taibaiella soli
CAAAGAACAAATCGCCCAACGCATCGCCCGGGAGCTTCAAGACGGCTACTACGTAAACCTCGGTATCGGCATCCCCACACTGGTGGCTAACTATATCCCCGAAGGAGTGAACGTAACGTTACAAAGCGAAAACGGTCTGCTGGGCATGGGGCCTTTCCCTTACGAAGGCGAAGAAGATCCCGACCTGATCAATGCAGGAAAACAGACTATCACCACCGTCCCCGGCTCTGCATTTTTTGACAGCGCCATGAGCTTCGGTATGATTCGCGCCGGCAAGGTGGACCTCACCGTGCTCGGCGCCATGGAAGTAGCCGACAACGGCGATATCGCCAACTGGAAGATCCCGGGCAAAATGGTAAAAGGTATGGGCGGCGCTATGGATCTCGTAGCCGCGGCAAAAAACATCATCGTAGCCATGCAGCATACCAATCGCGCAGGGGAAAGCAAACTCCTCCCCGAATGCACACTGCCGCTGACAGGGATCCGGTGCGTAAAAAAGATCGTCTCCGACCTCGGTGTCTTCGACATCACCGACGATGGATTCCGCTGTATTGAATATGCCCCCGGTGTGACCATCGACGAGATTAAAGCCAAAACCGCCGGACGCCTCTCGATCGCTGATGATGTGCGGGAAATGTCCTTCATCTGATCAGGGTGGTGGGAAAAAGATCATTTTAATTAGCTGATATGTCAATTAGCTGATGTGCTAATTATCTCTCGCGATTGACATTAGCTGATCAGCACCTCAGCTAATTGGCTCATTAAATTAGATGCATAAATCCTAACTTCGTTATCTTTACAGAAACCGGGAAACAAATGAGGCTCAGGGCAATATTGTTTTTAGGAATTGTAATCGTAACGGCTGCGTCATGCAGGAAAAAAGATCCGCCAGCTTCTGATGCGACCGGACAAGTAACATTCAACTTTGCAAACTATGCAGGCGATGAGCCGCTGGTTTTAAACAATTCGGAGTATATCAACGCAAACGGCGACACGTTTACAGTGTCCGGTTATGGTTATTACATCAGCAACATATCCTTATTGACAAATGATGGAGGCAGCTTTGCCGAACCTGAAAGCTATCACCTGGTTACAGAAGCCGCAGACACCTCCAAATCATTCTCTATTAATGATATCCCCGCAGGGGTTTATACCGCTGTGAAATTCCTGATCGGCGTGGACGAAGCGCGCAATACCAGCGGCGCCCAGACCGGCGCGCTCGATCCCATGCATAGCATGTTCTGGGACTGGAATACCGGCTACATCATGGCCAAGCTGGAAGGACATTCGCCGCAATCCACCGGCCCCGCCAATTTTATCGGATTTCATCTCGGCGGGTTCAGCGGACCGGAAAGCGTGCTGCGCGAGGTCACACTGACGTTCCCCGAGCCTGTTCTTATTTCCGCAGGAAAAAAGCCGGTCATACATATCAAATCCAACCTCCTGGAATGGTTTGGCCCACCGAACATTGTTGACTTTTCTGAGATAAATATCATCATGGGGCCTGGCCTGACTTCCTCAAAAATTGCTGATAACTATGCCGCCATGTTTACAATAAGCCATATCCACAAATAGCCGTGCCATCTGTACCGCATACAAAGCTGTACCGCCTGCTGATATTGGGCGGAATGATCATCTGGATATCTTTCTTTGCCTGCAATAAAGATCCTGAGATCACAAATAACGGACTGGTACCCGTGCCCGGCAATAACATATCCTTTCAAATACCCGAAGGCTGGCCGCAACCTATATACCAGTTCCAAAACAATCCACTTACGCAGAAAGGATTTGAACTGGGGCGAAAACTGTTTTACGACCCACGGCTTTCCAGGGATAATACTATATCCTGCGGGTCGTGCCACCAGCCGTTCTCGGCATTCGCCCATTTGGGGCACCCCGTCAGCCATGGGATCAACAACCTCCTCGGAACCCGCAACTCGACTCCCATATTCAACCTCAACTGGCACGCTTCGTTCTTCTGGGACGGCGGCGTGAACCATATCGAAAACCAGCCGATCGTACCGATCCAAAATCCGGTGGAGATGGACGAAAAGCTGGAAAATATTATCACAAAGCTGACAGATGATGCGGATTACAGAAAGCGCTTCAGTGATGCCTTTGGCGATGAGGCGATAACTACTCAACATATCTTCCGGGCATTGGCTCAATTCATGGGAACAATGGTTTCGGCCAACTCGAAGTACGATAAATATATGCGGAATGAACCGGGAAACAACATGACTGCTTCAGAAATGAATGGATTACAAATCTTCCGTACACACTGCGCAGGCTGCCACGCCGAACCCTTGTTCACCGATTTCTCGTTCCGGAACAATGGGCTGACACCTACAACAGTTAACGATAGCGGACGTGCCCACATTACCTTAAAATCTGAAGACCTTTACACCTTCAAGGTGCCTTCGCTGCGCAACCTGAAATATACGCCGCCCTATATGCACGACGGGCGGCTGAATACCCTCGAAGAAGTACTTGACCATTATGCCTCGGGCATCAACACCAATATGCCCAATCTGGATCCCCGATTGACAAACGGTATCCTGCTGACACCGCAGGAACGTACCGACCTGATCGCATTCCTGAATACCCTGAACGATGAAACTTTTATACAGGACGCACGTTTTCATCAACCGTAGGTAGAGACAGGCCATGGCCTGTCTCTACAACCACAACGCGGAAATAATATTATATTTGATCATGCAATTCACCATTTCGGGTCAATATATTGACCTGTTCCAACGCCGTATTTATCCCGCCACTGTTTCGGTGCAAGAGGGGAAGATCGTACAGATCCGGGAAACGGCGCATGCCCCGGAACAATATCTACTTCCCGGCTTTGTAGATGCCCATGTGCATATAGAAAGTTCGATGCTCATACCCACGGCATTCGCAAGGCTGGCAGTGCTGCACGGCACGGTAGCCACCGTTTCCGATCCGCATGAGATAGCAAATGTCTGCGGCAGGGAGGGTGTGGATTATATGATCGAAAACAGCAGGCAGACTCCATTCAAATTCTTCTTCGGCGCTCCCAGTTGTGTGCCGGCTACATTTTTCGAAACAGCAGGCGCCCACCTTGATGCCGCCGCCATAAAAGATCTGCTGGCCTCGCCGGATATCTGGTACCTGGCAGAAATGATGAACTATCCCGGCGTATTGCACAAAGACCCTGAAGTGATGAATAAGATCGCTGCCGCACATGCTGCCGGAAAACCCGTTGACGGCCACGCGCCGGGCCTGCGCGGCGAGCAGGCAGCGGATTATGCATCTGCGGGTATCACCACCGACCACGAATGCTTTACGCTCGAAGAAGCGCTTGATAAAATCAAAGCCGGCATGCACATCCTGATCCGGGAAGGAAGCGCCGCCCGGAATTTTGAGGCGCTGGCGCCGTTACTGAAGCTGCATCCGGAAAAAATTATGTTCTGCAGCGACGACAAACACCCGGACGAGCTTGTGCTCCATCATATCAACAGGCACGTACAACGTGCATTAGCGAAAGGGCATGACCTGTTTGATGTCCTGTGTGCTGCATGTGTCAACCCCGTACTGCATTATAATCTACCGGTGGGCCTGCTGCGTGAAGGCGACCCCGCGGATTTCATCGTAGTAGATAATCTCACAAAAATGAATGTCCGACAAACCTTTATTAATGGTGTGGAAGTCGCTGCAGACGGGCGATGCCTCTTACCCGAAGTTCCGGCATCAGTCATCAACCGGTTCGAAGCGGCTCCAAAATCAGAAACCGATTTTCGAGTACAAGCCACAACAGATCAACCCGTCAGCATCCGTGTGATTGAAGCAGTGGAAGGACAGTTGGTTACTAATGAGCTGATCCTGCCCGGCAAAGTTGAAAACGGATTTCTGGCAAGCGATACGGAACGGGATATACTTAAAATTGCGGTCGTCAACCGTTACCAGCCTGATGCACCTCCCGCCGTTGCTTTTGTGAAAAATTTCGGACTGAAGCAGGGGGCCCTTGCTTCCACGGTGGCGCACGATTGCCATAATATCATTGCCGTCGGTGCAGATGATGTATCTATTTGCGCTGCGGTCAATGCATTGATCCAAAATCAGGGAGGCATTACCGTTGTGCATAAAGATCAGGCAACCACATTACCGCTGCCCGTCGCAGGCCTGATGAGCGCCGGTGACGGACACCAGGTCGCTCATGCTTATTCCGGCCTGGACAAAGCAGCAAAAGAACTGGGCTGCAGCCTTCAGGCCCCTTTTATGACATTATCATTTATGGCGCTGCTGGTGATACCGTCACTCAAGCTCAGTGACAAGGGATTGTTTGACGGAACTACTTTCTCTTTTACATCCCTGGAATCGTAGAGCCGGGGGAAAATGATCCAGGCCGGCAATGAGGATTTTCATCCTTATTTTTTAAAAAATAAATAAAGAACATCAAATAGAATCATTAAAAATTAATTCTTAATGCCATAGTATTCTTATCTTTGCATTTTAATATCAGAAGACATGATTACGGCGATCCAACAACAAGATATAAAGCAGGCATATTATGAGGAGGCCATGCGCTACATGAGCAATGCAAAAGAAACATTAAAGAAAGCGGGGAAAGAAGACAACCGGTATCTGGATAGCAAATACGTAAAAACCGCCTGCGGCACCGCCTATAACGCTATTCTGAAAGCTCTGGATGGCTATTTGCTTACAAAGGGCATAGAAAAGAAGAAAGGCAGGAAAAGCATCGAATATTACGAGGAAAACATCGCTCATCTGGATAAGAAGCTGAATACAGAGCTGGATAATGCTTATAAGATCCTGCACCTTTCAGGTTATTACGACGGTGTTACCGATGTAAAAATGATACAGGCGGGCTTCGACGTTGCCTACCGGATCATCAGGCGGATAGAGCCCTGATTTTTCAATATCATATTTCCATAAAAGAAGCCCCGGATGGTCAGGTCATCCGGGGCTTTCTTTTTTATGATGCAGCGTGAATGGTTTTCCGGTTTTTACCGGCTTTGCTTCACCAGCTTCTCCGTTTTGAGCAATGAGCCGTGCTTGTCCGTGACACGAAGCATATATACCCCGTCTGCAAGTGCCTCCAGGCCAACCTCATCGGCATCCGTATGACGCAGTACTATGCGGCCGTCCATGCTGCTGATCGTGATATGGACGGGGATGGAGGCGGAAATATGTACACGGTCATGGGCGGGGTTGGGATAGATGCTTACTTGTCCGGCTTCGTCATGCGATGTCACGCTGTAATTGGTCACAGTGTAAGCATCCGAGGAATCGGAGCAGCCACCGGCATCCATCACTTTTACACTATAACGTCCGTTTGCCCTGACAATGTAGATTGAGTCTGTGGCGCCATGCAGCGTATCGCCGTCCAGAAACCACTGATAGGTCATGTAACTGTTGTTCGTCCCCAGTGTATCCGCACTCACTGTAATATTCACAGCATCTGCGTAGAGGCGTACCCGGATATTGCGCGGACAGGAGCCGATCACAGGAGGATCGGTAGCCCTCATCCGGATACGGTAGAGGCTGTCGGGAATAGCGCCCGACGGCACGGTACAGCTCACGAATCCGGAGCCAGTGGCCGCTGCCGTCCCGATAATGACCGGGTTGGTATAGCTGAAATTACCGGCGCTGTCGGAAAGCTCCACCTCAAAATTATTCCCGGAGTTAAATGTTCCCGAAGCAGTGTAAGGCAGGGAAAAGGTTCCATCCACACAAACCGCTGTATCCGTAAAGGACGATGAAACGCCCGTTTCAACAAACTTGACCAGGAACATATTATTATAGGCGCCTCCCTTTATCGTCTGCCAGGTGCCGGGCGTAGCAATACCCGTATCGCTGGTCGTGGTGCCGACCATGTAAATATTCCCCCCGTTGTCACTGCAGAGATTAACAGCCATCGGCATCATCGGATCTTCTCCAAAATAGGTGCTGTACTGGATGGTTCCATTGTGCGCATCATAACGCATCAGGTAAGTGGATAAAACCATACCAACGTTAATAGCGGATCTCCAGGCGTCTGGTGTGGGCTGGATGTCAGCCATGCCAAAGGTTGGCCCGGTCACATATACATTACTGCATTCGTCTGTGACCATCCCGGTCAACAAAGCGGTACCCATCATTGAACCCACATAGCTGCCCCATACCTGCTGCCCATTGCCGTTGAACCGGGTCAGAAAAACATCTAATCCCATCTCCCCCGTGCCTGCGGGAAAGCTCCGGGCAGTACCGGGTGTAGCAAGGGTATCCATGCTTGCGGTCCAGCCTGCAATATAAACATGGTCATCCGGATCTGCGGTAATCGCGGAGATCCTTTCTTCATCGCTGCCACCAAAATAGGTACTCCACAGGTTTTCCTATATGGTTTACCGGATCGTCCAGGTTGGAAGATGCCAGCAAAGATCTTCGTACTACAGCACATAATCTACTTCCCGATCTGTTACTGCAGGAAGGCCTTGTGGTAGCCATGGCTACTTTCTGCGAAAAAATGGAGAAAAGTACCCATCTGCACATTGACTTCCTGAGCTACGGTGAAATCCCCGCCCTGGATCCTGCCGTTGAACTATTGATCTACCGCATGGTACAGGAGTTGGTGCAGAATATCTTGAAACATGCCTCCGCCACACAGGCATTGGTGCAGCTAAGCTGTGAAAACAATCTGCTGAATGTAACAGTGGAAGATAATGGTAGGGGAATATCAGAACATGATGACAAGCACACAACAGGTACAGGTCTGACAGGGATACAGGCCAGGGTCCAGGCCCTGAACGGACACATGGACCTGAAAAGCATAAAAAACAAAGGAACGGCTGTCTATCTGGAGTTTGACCTCCACAATATGACCATAATAAACGAACTTTGCCACAGCGCGCAAATCAAGACAACCTGAACTGTATGGGTAACCATAACAGACGATCATCCACTGGTCATAGAAGGGCTGGAACATGCCCTGCACGCACATCCTGCAATCCGCGTAATCAGCACCTATGCCAATGGCAATGCACTGTTACAGGGGTTGAAAAAAGAAACCCCTGACGTGCTGCTGCTTGACATCCAGATGCCCGGCCAAACAGGAAATGAACTCGCGCGCGTACTGCAAAAGACTTACCCGGAAATGCGTATCCTGGTACTCAGCAGTATGGAAACCCCGTTTTATGTGAAAGGTATGATGCAGCAGGGCTGTATGGGGTATCTTCTGAAGAGCACTACCGACCGGAAGGTGTTGGCACATGCAATTGAGGAAGTATATGCCGGGCGGATATTCCTGGACCCTTCGCTAAAGGAGGAACTCCTGCACGGTATGCTGAAAGTAAAGCAACGTGCTGAGAAAAACCAGGCCCGGCTTACGCTGCGCGAAAAGGAAATATTACAACTGATCGTTGCCGAACACAGCAACCAGGAAATCGCCGACCGCCTGTTTCTCAGCCTGCGCACCGTAGAAGCCCACAAGTACAACCTCCTGCAAAAACTGGACGTCAAAAATACCGTAGGGCTTGTGAAAATGGCGATACAAATGGGGCTGATTGAAAACTGAGTGTTTTCTCTAATTATTTTTATATTGTTCCAACGCCGCTTGCAGGCAATCCATGGCCGCGTCTATATCTTCATTGTTCAGCACGTAGGCAAGGCGGACTTCCTTCTTCCCTTTACCGGGCGTGGCATAGAAGCCGGCCGCAGGCGCCATCATTACCGTTGCGCCGTTGTGGGAGAAATCTTCAAGCAGCCATTGGCAGAATTTTTCCGCATCATCCACCGGCAATTGTGCGATAGCATAGAACGCGCCGCCCGGATTCGGACATACAACTCCTTCCATCGCCTGCAGGCGCTTCACCAGCAGGTCGCGGCGCGAGGTGTACATGGCATGTACCTCGTCAAAATAATTCTCCGGCAGATCCACCGCAGCCTCTCCCAGTATCTGGGCAAATGTCGGCGGACTGAGCCGTGCCTGGGCAAACTTCATCGCAGCATCCAGCACCTGCTGATTGCGGGTTACAAAGGCGCCGATCCTACCGCCGCAGGCGCTGTAACGTTTGGAAATCGTATCCAGCAGGATCGCATGATCCTCCAATCCTTCCAGCGCCAGCACAGATGTATGCCGGCGGCCATCATAACAAAATTCGCGGTATGCCTCATCACTCAGCAGAAACAAATCATGCTTCAGGCAAATCTCCTTCAGCGTATCCAGCTCCACATCACTGTACAGATATCCCGTAGGATTATTCGGATTACAGATCATGATCGCTTTGGTACGGGGTGTAATGGCCTTCTCGAAAGCTTCAATAGGCGGCAAAGCAAAACCATCTTCGATAAACGACGGAATGGGTACGATGCGGATACCCGCGCTCGTGGCGAATCCATTATAATTGGCGTAAAAAGGCTCCGGAATAATGATCTCATCCCCGGGATCCATACAGCTCATCACGGCAAACAGGATCGCTTCGGAACCGCCTGTCGTTACAATGATCTGGTTATGGTTTACATCAATGTCATTACGCCTGTAATATTCGGCCAGCTTCCTGCGATAGCTTTCAAAACCCGCGCTATGGCTGTACTCCAGCACTTTCATATCTGTATGCTTCACCGCATCGAGTATAGATGGCGGCGTTGCTATATCGGGCTGGCCGATATTCAAATGATATACTTTAACGCCCCTGGACTTGGCGGCCTCTGCAAACGGTACAAGCTTACGTATGGGAGAAGGCGGCATGTGGCCGCCGCGGTGTGATATTACTGGCATGATGATGCAAAGGTAATGCGAGGATCGGAATGTAAGGACAAATGTGTTGAATGTGGGAAATGTGACGAATGTGTCATCACATTTCCCACATCCGTCACATTCAACACATTATTTTACTGCTTGGGGGCATTATTATCCTTTGCAGCAGCAGGCTGCACCGTACCCTTGATACGCAGCTCATAACGGTCTTTGTCAGAAACAGCGTTTGAGGTGATCCACACCGTTTTATCAATAGGACCGGGGCGTCCCTGAGTATTATAGCGCACCATGATCTTTCCTTTCTTTCCCGGCAGGATCGGCTCTTTAGGCCATTCGGGCGTAGTGCAGCCGCAGGAAGCCTGGGCATTGGTAATGATCAGCGGCTCCTTGCCTACATTCTTAAACTCGAAAAAATGCTCCGCCGCAGGGCCTTCTTTTACCGTACCGAAATCGTGCACATCGCCACCGATAAATTCAAATTTCGGGCCGTTGGGGTTTGATTTTTTCGCGTCTTGGGCAAAAGCACCCAGCGAAACCACGGCCAGACAAGCCATCAAGAATAATTGTTTCATCTGATTAATATTTTTAGATTTTAATGCAGCAAATTAAACAAGTTTTTCATCACTGCCGGCGGGGGTTGTAAGTTTTAGCAGAATATTTTGATTTCAATGGTGAAAAAATGAACCATTAAGAACACTTATTCCTTAATGCCCCTAATCCCTCAATGTCTTAATGTTGAAAGAATAAGTATGAAAACAAAACCACTACGCATCAAAAAAGCCCCGGCAACCTATTCACAGGGTGCCAGGGCTTCTTCATCAACCTGTCACGGTTTAGTTAAGTTTCATCATAGAATTATTTTCCGGAACGGAAGAGGTTGGCGCCTTTTCCACATTACCGGCAATAGATAATGTTTTGGTCAATGAGGTGGTGTTGCTGCCTACATTATAAAAGACAGTCAGCGTCTTATTAAATGCTCCGGGACGGCCGCTTGTGTTGTATGCCGCAGTGATGGAACCTGCTTGTCCGGGGGCTATCGGCTCTTTGGTATAAGACGGAGTAGTACACCCGCAGGAGGCCTGTACACGCTGTACAACGATCGGCTCTTTACCGGTATTGGTAAATTTAAACACATGCTCGGCGCTCGGCCCTTCCGTCAGCGTACCGAAATCATGATTGGGCTTGTCAAACTTTATAGACTCCGCGGGAGCCGCCTGGGCGGGAGCCGCAGCAGGCGCATGGTCGTGACCGTGGTCATGCCCATGATGCCGTGCATCCTGTGCCATCAACGATCCCGCAGAAAGAAAAACAACGCCTAATGATAGCCATACTTTTTTCATCACTATTCTATTTTAACCGCAATTTAAAACATATGCCCATAAGAATCAACAGGAGATTGTTAATTTTTATTACGGCCACACTCTTAGCAGGAGGAAATGTACTTTTGTGTGCATGCAAAAGTTCCTGATTATCCAAACCGCCTTCACCGGCGATGTGGTGCTCGCAACGGCCATCGTGGAAAAATTGCATACCCGCTATCCCAATGCCCGGATAGATTTTCTTCTGCGGAAAGGAAACGAAGGCATACTGGAAAATCACCCATACATATCAAGGCTATACGTATGGAATAAGAAATACAATAAACTTAAAAATCTTCTTGAAATTATAAGGCAAATCCGCAGGGAACATTATGATGAAGTCATAAACCTCCACCGCTTCACCTCCTCCGGACTGGTATGCCTGCTTTCGGGCGCGAAGCAAAAATCCGGATTTGATAAAAATCCTTTATCTTTTTTCTTTGATAGAAAAATAAAACATGTTATATCCGAGCCGTATGCTGCTCGGCCCATACACGAAGTGGAGCGCAATCAGCAACTGATCAGCCACATCACTGACGCAATACCCGCCATGCCGGTGTTATATCCTGCGCAAGCGGATTATGAAGCCGTCCGGCCACTGCAGCATACTCAATATATATGTATTGCTCCTGCATCCGTCTGGTTTACCAAACAATTCCCCAAAGAAAAATGGGCGGAGCTGATCTCCTTATTACCCGCACAGCAACCGGTATATCTGCTGGGTGGGAAAGGCGATCATGACCTGGCAGCAGGCATTGCAGCAGGCATCATAAACCGAACGGTAAAAAATCTTTGCGGCCGGCTCAGCTATCTGCAATCCGCCGCACTGATGCAGGGTGCAGTGATGAATTATGTGAATGATTCAGCGCCGCTTCATTTCTGCTCGGCAATGAAAGCGCCTGTGACGGCTATATTCTGCTCTACTGTTCCCGCATTCGGCTTCGGCCCGCTGGGAGAAAATGCCAGGGTAGTGTAGATAAAAGAGCGGCTCTACTGCCGGCCATGCGGACTACACGGCCACAAGGCCTGTCCGGAAGGACATTTTAAATGCGCAATGGAAATATCCAATGATCAGTTGCTGGGGCACATCTGAAGAGCGGGATATTGAGTGTGCTTTATTTTTATCCTGAATAATGAAATATCACATCTACAATATGGGTATAATTTTCAAATTCCCGAATTTTCAAATTTTCAAATCAACCTATGGATTTTGAAAACGATATAAAAAACTGTGTACACACACTGGAAGAAGGCGGTACTATCCTCTATCCTACCGATACGGTATGGGGACTGGGTTGTGACGCCACCAACGAGGCTGCGGTGGAAAAATTGTTCTTGCTCAAACGCAGGCCGCAAAACAAAAGTATGATCATCCTGCTGGCAGATGCGAGAGACGTGCTGCAATATGTGGCTGCACCTCCTCCTGATATTATTGCCATCCTGGAAAGCTTCGAACAGCCCACAACAGTGATTTACGATCATGCGCTTGAGCTTGCGGAAAATGTCTTGCATCCCGATGGCAGCATAGGCATACGGGTCACCGGCGATCCATTTTGCAAAGCCCTGATCAAACGCTTCCGGAAACCCATTGTGTCCACATCTGCTAACATCAGCGGGGAGCAGGCGCCTGCTGTTTTCAGGGATATCAGCCCGGAAGTGATCTCCGGCGCCGGGTATGTGGTGCGTTTCCGGCAGGATGATCATACATCACGACAGCCCTCAGCAATCATACGGATCAATGATGATGGTGAAATTGTAAAAATAAGATAAAAGCTGAAGAAGATCCCGCTACTGGTTCTGCTGTTTCCATTCACTGCGCAGGATACCGGTTATAACGAGGTCTTCAGGGATTCCGTTGATCAGGCATCCTGCGCGGACGATACCTTCTGTTTTTGCACCGAGCTTTTGCGCCACGGCGGCACTGCGTGTATTGCGCACTGCAAAGTGCAACTCTATCTTGTTAAGATCCAGTTTTTGAAACAGGAAATCCAGGAAACGCCGGGCAGATCTGATGATAATTCCTTTCCCTTCAAAATCTTTGGCGAGCCAGTATCCGATCTGCGCTCTTTTCAATTCCTGATCCCAATTATGCATACCTATCCCGCCGATGATCTCGCGGTTGCGGAAAATACCCAGCGTGAGCGATTGCTGGGTATTGATATCCTGTAATGATTGCTGTATGAACTGCAGGGAATGCTCCGGTTTCGTCGTCCGGTCCACCCAACCCAGCCAGGTTCTCAGGTGTGCTCTGGATCCGCTGATCACGTTAAATAATGCTGCTGCGTCATCCGGCTGGTAGGTACGGAGCAACAATTCATCGTCTATCAGGATAGAAACCATAAGCCTTTTAGTTAATGCCTGAAATGCCGGATTTTGGTCATTACCATTGCCATGCCGTGATCTTTACAGAAGGCGATGGAGTCATTGTCCCTGACCGATCCGCCGGGTTGTATCACTGCCATGATGCCTGCCTCATACGCCATACGCACACAGTCGTCGAATGGGAAGAAAGCATCCGAGGCCATCACGGCGCCCGCTGTCGCAAACCCCGACTGCCGGGCTTTTTCGAGCGACTGGCGCAGCGCGTCTATCCGGCTTGTCTGCCCGCATCCTTTGCCGATCAGCTGCCTGTTTTTAACCAATGCAATAGCGTTCGATTTCAGGTGCTTGCAGATGATGTTGGCAAACAGCAGATCATTTTTTTCTGTTTCGGAGCATGCACGGCCACCGGCTTCGGTCCATGTTTCGTAATTGCCTCGATCTGCGTCCTGTACCAGTACGCCGTTCAGGATGCGCTTATACTCCTGTACCGGCCGGAAGGGTTGCTTCTGCTGCAGCAATATCCGGTTCTTTTTGCCCTTCAGCAATTGCAGCGCATCGTCATCAAATGCAGGTGCGATCAGTATCTCAAAAAACAATTCATTGATCTTCG
>JBEBVQ010000032.1:0-12967 GCA_040392625.1 Taibaiella soli
GAAACATTCATGCTATAACAGCTAAGCACACACAGGCATGAAAATGGTGTAAATTGTAGTGTCAAATTTTACTGCAATGACAGAGCAAGCCATTTCTTTCGAACAGATCGTGGCGCGTGGTTGTGGCATGGATGTGCACAAAGACACCGTAGTGGCTACGATTTCAGGAGCGGGGATCAAAGATGACACCCGCACTTTTACCACCTTCACCAATGACCTGCTGTCTCTTAGCAACTGGCTTAAAGAGCAAGGCGTGACACATGTTGCCATGGAAAGCACGGGTATCTACTGGAAGCCCGTATTCAATATCCTCGAAGACGATTTTGAGATCCTGCTGGTCAATGCCCGTCATATCAAACATGTCCCGGGACACAAGACGGACAAAAAGGATAGCAGGTGGATTGCCAAGCTCCTGCTAAGCGGTTTACTAAAAGCCAGTTTTATACCGCCCAGGGATATCCGGGAACTAAGGGATCTGTTCCGTTACCGAAAGAAACTTACCGCTCAGGCCACTGCTGAACGGAACCGGTTTGAGAAGATCCTGCAGGATGCCAATTTCAAGATGAGTACCGTCATCAGCGACATATTCGGGGTAAGCGGCACAAAGCTCATTGATGCCCTGCTGGAGGACAACCATAACTTTGACGACCTGATCGAACTTTGTCACGGGCGCATTAAAGCCAAACGGGAGCAGCTTAAAGAAGCGCTGGTCGGTAAGCTTACTCCCCATCATAAATTCATGATGCGTGTGATCCGTAAAAGTCTCCTTGCTATCGGCGAGCTGGTCGATGAAGTAGACAGGCAGATAGACGAACAGACAAAAAACTACACCGTAGAACTGGAGCTGCTGCAAACCATTCCAGGCGTCAGCAAGGTGGCTTCGGTAGCCCTGCTGGCCGAGATCGGTGCCGACATGAGCAAATTCCCCAATGAACAGCACCTGGCTTCATGGGCAGGACTTTGTCCGGGCAACAACGAAAGCGCCGGTAAAAAAAAAGCGGCAGGACAACGCCCGGCAACCGTTATATGAAGCCCATTTTAGTGGAGTGTGCCTGGGCCGCATCCCATGTAAAGGATTGCTACCTGCGTAAAAAGTATGAGAGCCTGGTTGCCCGCAGAGGAAAAAAGCGGGCTTTGATCGCTGTAGGCCATAAAATACTTTATGCAGCATATCACATACTAAGTAACCTTGAACCTTATAAAGAACTTGGTTATAACTACATAGACAGCCGCAGAAAAACAAACCAGATACAAAGCTATCTGGATAAACTTAAAAACCTGGGCGTTGAACTGGAAGTAAAAGCATCGGTATAAAATCTTAAGGTCGAGTTTTACTGGTGGTCGGCAACAACGAACCCCGAAAAAGAAACTGACCTCAAACGCTAAGAACAAACAGTTGTTGCCTCGAGCACGCAGAGGAAAGTTTTAACCCTTAGCGCTTTACTTACACCATAATCCCCAAACATAAATTTATTTTCAGAGGAAAAAACGAGGAGATCAGCTATGAAGAAGTTCGTTAAAAAACATTTGCTTACTATTGCAGGCGTCGTGGCCGGTGCAGCAGCAGGTTATTTTTATTGGAAATTTATCGGCTGCAACTCAGGCAGTTGCGCGATCACTTCCAAACCATTCAACAGTACCGCGTATGGTGCGCTTATGGGTGGCCTGATTTTTTCAATATTTAAACCGTCTCAACAAACATCTTGACATGACATTTCAGGAAGTAATCAATCAGGATAAGCCGGTATTGGTAGATTTTTTTGCCGAATGGTGCGGGCCGTGCAAAACGATGGCGCCTATACTGGGAGAAGTCAAGCAGCACATAGGCGACCAGGCCGATATTATTAAAATAGACGTGGATAAAAATCCGCAGGCAGCAGCAGCATACCAAATAAGCGGCGTACCGACACTGATCCTGTTCAAAAAAGGATCGGTGCTGTGGCGGCAATCGGGTGTAGTGCCTGCCGGAATTTTAAAAAAAATAATCAGCGAACACAGTTAACATGGGCAAAAACATACTCATACTCATACTCCTGCTTACTGTTGTGCTCAACAGTTGCAGCAACGGACAGGAAGGAACGTCAGGGAAAACAACGCTCACAGCAGTTGAATTTTCAGAGCAGATCGGTAAACGCCCGGACGCAGTGATCCTGGATGTACGCACACCCGGAGAATTTGAAAAAGGTCATCTGGAAAATGCGATCAACATCAACCGTGACGGAAGTGATTTTGACAGCCGCATTTCGGAGCTGGATCAATCACAACCCGTATTCGTGTATTGCCTGAGCGGCGCCAGGAGCGCATCTGCGGCCAAACGGCTACGGAAACAGGGTTTTAAAGAAGTTTATGAAATGCCGGGCGGTATGATGGAATGGCGTAGTAAAAAGCTCCCCGAAGTACGGACATCCGCACCGGCCCTGGCCGGATTATCACGCGCCGGTTATGAGGCGCTGTTAAAGTCGGACAAACTTGTTCTCATTGATTTTTATGCAGAATGGTGCGGGCCGTGCAAACGTATGAAACCTTTCCTGGATCGCATAGCTGCCGATATGCAGGAATCGGTGGTATTAGTACGCATTGATGTGGACAAGAATCCCGACATCAGCAACGAAATGCAGATATCTTCCATACCGCAGTTGAAATTATATCAGAACAGCAGGATCGTCTGGGAGCATACCGGCTACATTAATGAAGAGCGGCTCAGGCAGACTTTAGCCGGGCATTTCTAATTCGCCCAGCGAGGTTTCGCAACAAAATGCGCATACACACTGATCTTCAATAAAAACAAGAGGTATATGCAATGTCACCCCTTCGGGGTTTTGTTGTGGTTGATTAACATTTCTATTATTATGTCATCCCTTCGGGATTTTTAATGTGCCTGAAAAAATCTTCAAATTTTTGCTCCAGGCCTTCGGCTTAGGGTGCAATTCAAATTCATCCAGCGAGGTTTCGCAACAAAATGCGCATACACATGATTTTCAATAAAAAAAACAGGGTGTATATGTAATTATTCCTGCTCACTGAATTGCTTCTCCAGGAAATCACGCAAAACTAATGCGTGCGTATGCTCATTGTCCTTGCCGGCGTATAAAAGAGTGATCACCTTCTTTCCTTTATGTGCTGCGACAAAGGCAGGAATGATCTTATTCTTCTTTAGCTCCTGCCGGTATTCTTTCTGAAAATCCGCCCACAGCGCCGGATCATGCCTGTACCATTTCCGGAGCGCCGTGCTGGGCGCCAGCGCTTTCACCCAGTCGTCGAATACTACACCTTCTTTGGTAAGGCCGCGCGGCCACAGCCTGTCCACCAGAATGCGGAAGCCGTCCTGCTTCGCAGGCGGATCATACACACGCTTGATTTTTATGTTCGTTTTCATAATCCAAATTTAAGAAAAATAAAATAAAGGACAATTTTGTCTTTTATTCAGAAGAGTGCTTACCTTTGCATGGATAAACAAATTAAAAACACCCAAAAATCAAACCAATGGTAACAGCAGAAATCCTGGATGTAACCCAGATAGAACCACGGTTCAAACATCCCACCATCTTCAAACATTTTGATGATCTTGAGGCCGGCGAAAGCTTTATCATCGATAACGATCACGATCCCAAACCGCTGTATTATGAGTTGCTGGCAGAGCGCGGAGATATTTTCACATGGGAATATCAGGTACAAGGCCCTGAACGCTGGAAAGTAAAAATTGCCAAACGGGGTGGAGACCAGACAGGTACCAATACGGAAAAGGACGTGCAGAAAGCAGCCCTGCTCAAAGAAAAAGGAGTTAATTTCGGTTGCAGCGAATAAGGCATCTTAAAACACCTGGCAGCCTCCCAAAGAAAGCAACATTATAATGGACAAGAAGATGAAGATAAATGACCAGACAAAAATATCCGAGCTGATCAAGGCCGATAAAGCCAGTATTGATGCTATTGCCGGAGTAGCCAAACCGTTCCACCGGCTGAAGAATCCTATTCTTCGTAAGATAATGGCTTCAAGAGTGACCATAGCGGAAGCTGCAAAAATGGGAGGCTGCCAGGTAACGGATATTGTATTGGCCCTGATCCCGCTCGGATTTGAATATGAAAAAGCAGAACCGGCTCAGACAGAAACCGGCGGGCAGCGGCCGGGATGGCTTACCGCAGCAGCGGACAATGTGATTTGGTATGATGTACGCCCGATCATCGAATCGGGTACCGATCCGCTGAAAGAGATCCTGGGCAAGTTTAAAGAAGTAGCCCCGGGTGATGTCTTGTGCATTATCAACAGTTTTGTGCCTACGCCGCTAATCCGGCTGCTGGAGCAGCAAAAAGCCGATGCCAGCTACGTGGAAACAATCAGCGACAGCGAGTTCCATACTTATTTCCTGAAAAAACAGAAAGAAACACCAAAGGAAAATACTACGGAAAAAAGGGATCAGGTTATTATGGATGATGCCGCATCGTTTGATGCAGTGTACCACAGATTCTCACCGGATCAGATCCGGGAAATTGATGTCCGCTACCTGGAGATGCCCCTTCCAATGCAGACCATTCTGGCAGAACTTGAAGAACTACCCGCAGGGCACGTACTGTATGTGCATCATAAACGAATACCGGTATATCTGCTGGAAGAGCTGGCCGGCAGGGCTTTTGAAGTGCATATCCATACAGTGGACGAAAGTAATGTGAAGATGATGCTTTATAAACCGGAATAATCACAACCGGGAAAACAGAACGAGGACATTTATTCAATGGCACATATCAATATCGGTAAAGCGCCTCCCAATAATACAGTACTCCCCTTCTATGCAACAGGAGCTATCGCTTTCTGGGCGCTCTGCACGCTGCTGGTGATAAGCGCCGATAGCCTCACAGAACACTATTTCAACCCTCACCTGCTCACTATCGTCCACACCGCAGCACTGGGCTGGGGCACCATGATCATTTTCGGTGCAGCACACCAGTTGCTCCCGGTTGTCTGTGAGCGCGACCTCTTCAGCCCTACCCTGGCTTCGATGTGCTGGTACACATTAACGGCGGGGACGGCATTGCTGGCCTTCTCATTCCGGGATTTCAGAACCGGATGGATCATGATCGGCGGAGGCGCACTGGTGGTAGTATCGGCATTGGCCTATTTTATAAACGCACTGCTCACCAGCAGGATCTGCCTTCGCTATTCCGTGATCAGGTTGTTCATCGTCACGTCTGCGCTCTGGCTGCTCTGCACCGTTGTCGTAGGGTTGCTGCTGGCGATCAACCTGCGGTATCCATTCTTCGATAAAAATCATATGGAGATCCTGAAGCTGCACGCTCATGCGGGACTTGCCGGCTGGTTCCTTCAACTGATTACAGGCATCAGTAGCAAGCTCGTTCCGATGTTCCTGCTCGGCAAAACAACGAAGGAAAAGCTATTGCAATACGCCTGTATCCTGCAGAATGCAG
The DNA here is from genome assembly GCA_040392625.1 of Taibaiella soli. Classification (GTDB taxonomy): domain Bacteria; phylum Bacteroidota; class Bacteroidia; order Chitinophagales; family Chitinophagaceae; genus JBEBVQ01. The sequence goes on from JBEBVQ010000032.1 coordinate 5,421, forward strand.
GGCTGGTATTGTTTTTGTCCGATGGCTATTTCTTCGGGATCGCAGGCAGCCGGGTATGGATCTATATGTTGCTGGTGGCTGCCGGTATTGTATGCTGGCTGCTGTTTTTGTATGATGCCTTCCGCCACAGGGTAAGAAAGAATGTCGATGTACAGATGAAGCATACGCTTGTGTCTTTCATCTGTCTCCTCGTTGCCGTGCTGCTGTTGCCGGTAATCGTGTATATACACGACAGCCGCTGGGCAATGCTGTATGGCAGTCTGCTCTTCATGGGCTGGATCACCGGGATCATTCTTGGAAAAACATTCAAAACCCTGCCTTTCATCGTGTGGAACGGACATTACAAATCCCTGACGGGAAAAGTAAAAGTGCCGCTGCCCAAAGAACTGTATAGTGAAACGCTGGTGCAATGGCAATTCCGTATTTTTATTGTGGCTATCGTATTGCTTGCTGCCGGCATCATCCTGGGCCAATTACTGATCATCCGCATCGCATCGGGTCTGTGGCTGCTGCTTTCACTGATCTATGTCTATAATGTGATGCAGGTGCTGCTGCATAAAAGAAAAGAAATCTCATGAACCTGTCATTAACCGATCCATATTATAGCGAGCAGATAAAAGCGCAGCAGGCGCTTTATAAAGTCATAGATCCGGAGCTTTTTGTGAATGTGGTGGATCTGGGGCTGATCTATGACGTAGCTTTCGGGGATGATGATACGATCCGGGTGACGATGACCCTTTCTACCCCCCATTGCCCGATGGGCGAAGCTATTACCAACGGCGTGCAGAACGCACTGGAGATGACATTCCCCGGTAAAAAAGCAGAGATCAACCTGACATTCGACCCGCCCTGGAATTTCGAAATGATGACGGAAGACGGGAGAAACCAGCTTGGTATGTAGCAAAACATCCTTATATTGATCCGTAAAACCTCCCCATACTGCAAGCCGCAATACTTTTTTTTAGCCAAAGAAAAAAATAAAAGAGAGATTTATCCTTTATTCAAAATTCCGTATTAACTTTGCGGTGTAAAACACAGAAATGTTTTCTAAAACTTGCGAATATGCGATCCGGGCTATGATCTTTATAGCTCAGAAAACGAAGGAGGGACGCCGCGTCGGGATCAAGGAGATCGCGAAAGGCATCGACTCTCCGGAGCATTTTATCGCAAAGATCTTGCAGGAGCTAAGTAGAAAGGGGCTGCTGCAATCCGCCAAAGGACCTAACGGTGGTTTTTACCTGGATAATGACTCCCTGGATCAACCGTTGGCGGACATCGTGCGGGCAGTCGATGGGGATAAAATATTCCAGGGTTGCGGACTGGGTTTAAAACAGTGTTCGGAGACACATCCCTGTCCCATCCATCATGATTTTAAAAAAATCCGGAAAGGATTACTGGAAATGCTGGAAAAAGCCAAAGTAGGCACTTTCACAGTTGCGCTTGAAAATAGTATCGCCTTTCTGAAACAGTAATAAAAAAAATTTAAGCAAATAAAAGATAAAAAGGTATTAATATCTTGAATATGAAAGCACCAAATGCTGCAACAGTAAAGCTCCTGTGCCTGGCCACATTTCTATTCGGCATCACGCCTGCATGGGCACAGGAAATGAAACCATACAGCTTCTCCTTTAGCTCAAATGAAGTATGGCTCTGGTTCATTTTCATAGTGACACTGGCGTTGGTGGGCGCCGCCCTTATACTTAAAGGAAGAGTCAGCAGGCTGAGGAGCAGTTACAAAAAGCAAAAGAAGACCCAACACCTGGATAAGCTGAAAGAGCATGTCCAAAACCTCAGCAGTAACCAGATAGAGCAGTTGCTCGCGTATAAAAGCAAAAACCGGAAGGGCAGATCATCCGGCGTTTCCCTCATCTTGTTTTTCATCCTGAGTATCTTCGAAGGGCAGCAGGCAATGGCTCAATCCCCTGAAGGAGCCGATAGGAGCTCTTTACTGGGAGAAGGCGGCATCATCATTACCATCATCCTCGTATTGATACCGATACTTGCCGGGTTCATCCTGCTGATCGTCAAGATCGGGAATGCCGTAAATCGTCATAAGAACCTGCAGCGACTGGAAGAGGCGGAAACACTGGCGGAGTATCTGAAAAACCTGCCGGAAGAAGTAGTAGAGACCGAATTGAAGAAAAGGAAAGCGGCGTTGGACTATCGTCTTACACACCGGGAACTGTCGGGGGATGAACCTGCGGCAGATACGAAAGGTCTGTTGAATATCAATCCCGGGCCGGGGCTGAATATGGTTGCCATCAAGCAGCGGGCGCTGCCGCGCCCGAATATCGACCCGGCGCTGTCCCGGCTGGTGCTCTGGTATCTGGGCTGCGCTACGTTCTGGCTGCTGTTCGGCACCACTGTCGGCGAATACCTGGGTATAAAATTCGTGGCGCCCGATGCCGACCACCTGAGCTGGCTGAGCTTCGGCAGGCTGCGCCCCGTACATACCAATGCCGTATTCTGGGGATGGGCGTCTCTCGGTATGCTTGGCCTCGGATATTATATTGTACCCCGCGTGAGCAACGTGCCGCTGGCGAGTATAAAAATGGGCTGGTATTCTCTTTGGCTGATCAATGCCACAGTGGTGATCGGCACCATTTGCCTGATGGCCGGCATCAATAACGGCGGGGGCGAATACCGTGAATACATCTGGCCGGTCATGCTGCTTTTTGGCATTGCTTTGGGCCTGACACTATTCAATTACCTCAAAACCATTGCCGCCCGGAAGACAAAAGAGATCTATATCTCCAACTGGTACATGGTTGCAGCGGTGATCTTCACCATTGTGATATCGTTGGTCGCCTACATACCCACCTGGCAAAACGGACTGGGAGAAACCATCGTCCAGGGTTACTATATGCACCAGGGCGTGGGTATGTGGTTCATGTTATTCACCCTCGGCATTGTATATTACTTCCTGCCCCAGCAGCTCAATAAACCCATTTATTCCTACAGCCTGGGTATACTGGCTTTCTGGACGCAAATCCTGTTCTATACGCTGATCGGGACACACCACTTCGTGTTCAGCGCCATTCCCTGGTGGCTGCAGACCGTGGCTATTGTGGGCAGCGCGGGTATGGCCATACCGGTGATTGCCGGTACTACCAACTTCCTGATGACCTTTAAAGGCGCCTGGCATAAAGTTCGCGACAGCTATACGCTCCCGTTCTTCCTGGTCGGTATCATCTTTTACTTTACCGGCTCCATGCAGGGCACTGCGGAAGCTTTCCGGTACACGAATCTGATATGGCACTTTACCGACTTCACGGTAGCGCACTCGCACCTCACCATGTACGGTATTATCTGCTTCTTCCTCTGGGCCTGTATCTACGCAGTGGTACCGCGCCTGACAGGAAAAGAAGCGCCGCAGATCACGATCGGCGCACACTTCTGGCTGGCGCTGGTGGGGCTGATGTTCTACTCCATACCGTTGATGTACGGCGGTACGATGAGAGGACTGATGTGGCTGGAAGGCAGACCATTCATGGAGAGTGTCGTTATGATGTTTCCCTACTGGCTCTGGCGCGCGATCGGTGGCAGCCTCATGTGGCTATCGCATTTATTCTTTGCCTACAATATGTACAAAATGATGTCACGCAGCTATGTAGTGGATGTAAAGGAAACCGCTGTACGACAACTGGGACAAGAACTTACTGCCAAATCCGAACCAATTACTAACCATATCTAATTATAGCAATGGAGTTGTTCAATAATCATAAGAAGCTGTTTACGACCGCTACGCTGCTGTTCGTAGGCCTCACCGTGCTGGTAGCCGTCATGCCGGCCATTAATAACCAGGCAAACAATCAGCCGCTGCCCGGAGCGGAGGCTTTAAGTCCCGAAGCCCAAAAAGGGAAAGCCCTGTTTATCGCCAACGGCTGCGTGGCATGCCATACACAACAAGTGCGGAATGTGGACATGGATAAAGTATGGGGCAGCCGGCCCAGCCTGGCGGCAGATTATGCAGGCATCACCCGTACGGATTTCTGGCGGAACACAGCAACCCTTATGGGTACAGAGCGGACGGGGCCTGACCTTACCGATGTGGGTACCCGTCAGCCGAGCCTCGACTGGAACCTGGTGCACCTGTACAACCCCCGCATTGTGGTAAAAGAATCGGTGATGCCTGCCTACCCCTGGATGTTTACCATAAAGGAAGAGCCTGGAGAAAATGATGTAGTAGTGAGTGTACCGGAGGCTTTCATGAAAGGGAAAACAGGCAAGGTGGTCGCGTCGCAGGATGCGCTGAACCTGGTTGCTTATCTGCAATCGCTGAAACAGGTGAAGCTGCCGGACGGCACGGAAACACCGGCATTTCTCTACAAAAAAGAAGCTAAGCAACAAGAAGCGGAGGCCGGCGGCGCGATAGTCGTTGACGGGCAGGCGCTGTATGCCGCCAACTGCCAGGCTTGCCACCAGGCAAACGGAGAGGGATTGCCCGGCGCCTTCCCCGCGCTGAAAGGCAGTGAGATTGTCTCGAAAGATCAGCACCTGGAACTGTACGTGGACATTATCATGCACGGCTATGATGCACGGCCCGAATACGGAGTGATGGCGCCGATAGGCGCCAACCTGGACTGGACAGAGCATGAAGTGGCCGCCATCATCAACTACGAAAGAACCGCCTGGGGACAGGAAGGAAAAACTGTGACGCCGGAAGAAATTAAAAAGATACTGGATTTTATCAACATCAAAATCGCACAACAATGAGGAAACGTATAAGCGGCACACTGCTCCTAGTAATGACATCAGTCATGGCCATTGCGTGCCCGGTTTGCGAACGAAACCAACCCAAAGTGCTGAGGGGAGTGACCCATGGCGCCGGACCTGAAAGTCAATGGGACTATGTGATCGTATGGACGACAGTTGCCATCGTCCTGCTGACGTTGTTCTTCTCCGTAAAATGGCTGATACGTCCGGGAGAAAAATCAGAGAAACACATCAAAAGAATGATCTTAAACAACCAGTAACATGAGCGAAAAAAGCACCGTCTTCATTTTTATTGATGAGGATCCCAAACCAATCGCGGAAGTGCTCTCTCCCGTTAGCTTTGAACTGGATACCCGTAAGCTGACCGATGGCGAGCATATCCTGAAAATCGTGAGCCGGGATCCTTCGGGCCGGGAAGGTATCCGGAAAATACCTTTCGTGGTACGGAACGGTCCGGCCATTGCCATTGAAGGCATCAGGGAAAATGCCGTGGTTGACGGGGTGTTGCCGCTGATGATCAACGCTTACGGAAAAGGAGACCAGAAAACATTTCTGATCGAGGGAAGTGAAACACCCGCGAGTATCCCCGCATGGGTATGGATACTCATTATCGGGTTTGCCGGATGGGCCATGTATTACCTGTTCCGGTACATCTCGGTTCCCTAACTTTACGATATGAGAAACGACATAACCACCATCGAAGATATACGCCTGCTGGTAGATACCTTTTACGACCAGGTAAGAAAAGATATGCTGATCGGCCCGATCTTCATCGGCATTATTCGCGATCAGTGGCCGGCGCACCTGGAGAAAATGTACCGCTTCTGGCAGACCGTATTGCTGGAGGAGCGCACCTATAGCGGCACGCCCTTTCTCCCGCACGCCAGAATGCCTCTGGAATGGAAGCATTTCGAGCGGTGGCTTCAAATATTTGACGAAACAACAGATACACTCTTTGCCGGAGAAAAAGCGGAACGCGCCAAATGGCAGGGCAGGCGGATGGCAGAGCTGTTCCACTCAAAAATGGAATACTATAAAAACAATTCAGGCACACCGCTGATGTGACACTTTGCTGCTGAGGCGATGCCTGAAAAATACTGACACCCAAAATTTAAAACAATGCAGACACAAACCATAACAGGATTACCGCTCGTCGGAAAGTTCAAGTGGGAGTTTGACATTCCCGGATCAGGCGCCCAGACTTCTGTGCACGAATTTTTTCCGGGGCATATCCAATATTGCATGACAGGCCCGGCGCATACCACCGCCTATATACAAAACCTGGTGGCATTTGACACCACGGAGCAACGGTGCATTACCGAAAAACAAACAGAAGACAGTGACGGAACTTATTACCTCATGTTCTTCAAAGACATGAAAGAAGACCAGGTAACAATTTATAAACGCAAATGTGCCAGCCGTGAAGAAGCGGAAAGCTTCCCCTTCCCTGCTGCCGACACCCGCGAAGACCACGGATGGAATACATACATCCGGATTTAACAAAGACGAATGGACACTTCAGATTTTGAAAAAGCACAAGGCCACTGGCTATTGGCCCGCATGGGCAAGAGAGTGCTGCGCCCCGGCGGCAGGGAGCTTACCCTGCAACTCATCCGGGCGCTCTCCATCCGGCCGGGCGACGATATGGTCGAATTTGCTCCGGGGCTGGGTTTTACTGCAGCACGTACGCTGGAGCAAAATCCCGGATCTTATACCGGTGTGGATGCCGATGAAGACGTTGTGCGCTATCTGCAGCGAAAGATCAAAGGTACACAGGTAAGCTTTATTCAGCGCAATGCTGCACAGACCGATCTGCCTCCCGACAGCAAAGACAAAGTATATGGCGAAGCCATGCTCACCATGCAGGCAGACCACCGGAAATCGGAGATTATCCGCGAGGGTCGCCGCATCCTGAAGAAAGGTGGACTGTACGGGATACACGAACTGGGACTAACGCCGGATACGATCGATGAAGATCATAAAGCACGTATCCAGAAAGACCTGGCACAAAACATCCGGGTAAATGCCAGGCCGCTCACCGAAAAGGAATGGGGCACATTGCTGGAAGAAGAAGGATTTAAAGTCAATAAAATATTCACCAACCCCATGCGCCTGCTGGAAACCGGCAGGATCATTGACGATGAGGGCTTTTTCAGGACATTGAAGATCGGCTTCAATATCATGATCCATTCCGCAGCAAGAAAACGTATCCTCGATATGAGAAGCACATTCAGACGGCACCGCGCCAGTATCAATGCCGTCGCCATCATTGCAGAAAAAATCTAAAACTATATATATCATGAGCATCACCAAAGAAAATATCATAGGCGAAATCGTAACGAAAGACTACCGCACCGCTGCCGTATTTGAAAAATTCGGGCTTGACTTCTGCTGTAATGGCAACAGAACCGTGGAAGCAGCCAGCCGGGAAGCGGGTGTCGATCCGGAAAAACTAATTCAGGAAATTGCACAGCTCCCTCAGACAGGTACTACCTCTGCTATCAACTACGATTCCTGGCCGCTCGATCTGCTTGCAGATTATATCGAAAAGAAGCACCACCGGTATGTAACTGAAAAAATTCCCGTATTGCAAGGCTACCTGGATAAGATCAGCCAGGTACATGGCGACCGGCACCCGGAACTGTTTGAGATCAAAGATCTGTTTACGGAATGTGCCGGAGAGCTGTCGGCCCATATGAAAAAAGAAGAGCTAATGCTGTTCCCCTTCATCCGGAAAATGGTGGAAGCTACACATTCAGGCACGACCGGCCTCACAGCACCTTTCGGCACCGTGCAGAACCCGGTAAGATCCATGATGCATGAGCACGATG
>JBEBVQ010000033.1:0-12707 GCA_040392625.1 Taibaiella soli
GGGTATTCCGGCATTTTGAGTCGTGTGATGAAATATGGCACGCCGGTGATTTCGGCACGATGGATGTCGCGGATGCGCTCCGGAATTTCAGACCGATCAGGGCGGTATATGGGAATATTGACGGACCGGAGATACGTAGTCAATTTCCGGAAAATCAGCGTTTCCTATGCGAAGAAGTGGCGGTATTCATGACGCACATCGGCGGCTATCCGGGGCGGTATGCGTCGGCGGCCAGAAAGGAACTGCTTCGCGATACGCCACGGTTATTTATCTGCGGACATTCGCACATCCTGAAGATCATCTACGACGACAAGCTCCGGTGCCTGCATATGAATCCCGGCGCTGCCGGCCATCAGGGCTGGCATAAGGTGCGCACCCTGATCCGTTTCGTGATCGACGGTGAGGATATAAAGGAATGCGAGGTGATAGAGCTGGGGAAACGGTGAAGTACAACAGTGCTATTTATTAAACGTCAGCATGGGTATCTGTGTCCGGAATGAATATGCTTCCGTATTGCTCGACAGGAATACCCGCTCAAAGAATGTACGGTCCTGGTTGGTGAACATCGCCAGCATATCCGGTTTGTATTTACTGATGGCGGCATCTATTTCCGCTACGATCGAGCGGTCTATATTACGCTGCTCATAATGGAGTGTTACCTCATGACCCACTGCTGTTGCGACCTGCTGCGCTGTTTCTTTTTTTCCCGCGCTGAGTTCCGGATGCAGGTAAAAGTGCAGCATGTCTATGGCGGCTCCTAACGGTTGGGCAAACGCAACGACATGACGCAGTTCTTCCTCATGATTTTTCATGTCTGAAGCATACAGTATGCGGGTAATGGGCGCCGGTTCCCATGAGCTGGGAATGCAAAGTACCGGTATCGTGGAGTGGACGATCAGCTTGCCGGTATTGGTGCCGATGAATTTTTTCAGCATTCCGGCTCCCCGGGTGCTGATGCAGATATAGTCGCACTGGTATTCTTTGGCAGACTGCATGATACCGGCAACCGTATCGAGGTTATGATGTACAACTGTCCGGTAATTGCCTGGTGTTTCACCGAGGGATGTGTAGGCTGCGGCAATAAATTCGGACAGGTCTTCCGACAGGTTTTCACGGTTGCGTTCAATAAAATGATTGTATTGTTCGTCCGACCAGGTTGTGGCCCGCAGTACCTGGTAAATATTGATGAAGATCAAAGAAGCCCCGGTTTGCCGTGCATGATTTATGGCAAAGTATATCCCGGCTTTTGAGTTATCCGAAAGATCCGTTGTGACAAGTATCTGCTGCATGGGTGTTTTTTACAAAGATATGAATTCGTGTGGGGTTAAATTCTTTTTCACCATTAAGACATTAAGGAATTGAGGCCATTAAGATTTTTCCCTAAATGTTCTTAACTCCTAAATGCCTTAATGGTTCTGTTTTTTTATCATTAAGGATACTGTATCATTTTCCCGCAACGCTGTCTTTGTTATCTTTGTGCACTATGCACATCGGCTTGTACTTCGGCAGTTTTAATCCCATTCATATCGGTCATTTGATCATTGCCAATCATATCGTATCCCATACGGATGTGGATAAGCTATGGTTTGTGCTTTCCCCGCACAACCCGCTTAAAGAATCCCACAGCCTGTTGAATGAGTATGACCGGCTGCACCTGGTAGAACTGGCAATTGAAGGCAATCCGAAATTCCGCGCCAGTAATGTGGAATTTCATTTGCCCAAGCCTTCTTATACGATTGACACGCTGGCCTATCTCACGGAGAAATTCCCGTTGGAGCGTTTTTCCGTAATCATGGGCTCCGACAGTTTTCAGAACATTCACCGCTGGAAAAATTATGAGTACCTGCTGCAACAGTACGACCTGATCGTGTACCGGCGGCCGGGCTTCCCTGTTGCAGCAAAAGAAGGAATGCGCCTTACCGTTGCGGAGGCGCCGCTATTGGATATATCGGCTACTTATATCCGCAGCGAGATAAAGGCGGGACGATCCGTACGCTACCTTGTTCCCGACAATGTCGTGGAATACATGGAAGCAAACCGGTGCTATCGATAAAATGGGTTTAATGTGGAATAATTGTATAAACACATTTGTCACATTTTCCACATTTAATCGGTTTTCCTTATCTTCATGTGAAGTCTATCTTAAAATATTACAACATCCATATGTCTGGCACGATATTTTATGGTTATGGATAAAGTGTAATTGTAAATTCTTAAATAGAAATTGTTATGGCAAACACCGGAAAGACAGTAGCTACTTTATTGATCGGCGCCGCAGTTGGCGCTGCCATTGGTTATATCCTGGCAACCGACAAGGATATGCGTCAAGAGAATATGGACAAGCTGAAAGATCGTCTGAATCATCTTAAAGACAAATTCTCGAAGAAAGGGCAGGAGTTGGAAGAGGACATTTTTAAATAATTGAAAATGGAAAATGGAGAATTGAAAATTATTTTCCCCATTTTCAATTCTCAACTTTCAATTCTTAATTCTCAATTCATTCCCGTGTACGGCAACATCTTCAGCAATTGGAAAAAACGTATTACTCAGTACATTGAGACACATGTGCAGTTGTTAAAACTGAGCATTATCGGGCGGATCTCCAATATACTCGGGGGTTTTATTTTTGTCCTGATATCCATGTTCCTCCTGTGCCTTGTCCTGATATTTGCAGGGTTTGGCATAGCGGAAGCTTTCTCTGCCTGGTTTGATTCCCGTACTGCCGGATACTTTGCCGCTTCGGGTGTTTTTGTAGTGTTTATAATCGTGGTCATGTTGCTGCGGAAACCGATCCTGACCGGTCTGGCCGGTGTTTTTATACGGATGCTTACGACTGATGACGATGAGGATGACAATGATTTACCTGCAGCACCTGAAAAATAACCCGCATGGCTCTTTATAACAAACAGAAAATAAATAGTCTCGCCGGATTGAGACGGGAGAAGCTCAGATTGCGTGCCGAACTGGAGCAGATGTCTGCTGCCGGTCTTTTTTCTTTGGATGGTTTGGACATTGCAAAAGACCCAAAAGAGAAAGATGAGTCCGGCGGATGGTTTAGCCTGGTGACGGGCTTGCTCACTTCTCGTACAACGTTGGACAGTATTTTTGCCCTCGGATTGCCATTGCTCCGTTTCTTTCCCCAGAAGACACAGCGAAATTTCCTGCGGACATTCGTCCGGGAGTTTTTTGGCGGATACCTGAAGTGGAAAGGCGTATCGTGGGGATTCCGGATGATACGCTCCTTGCTACGCAAGCATTAATTATGAGTTATGAGTTATGAATGATGAATGATGAATGATGAATGGAACTCATAATTCATAATTCATAATTCATAATTTACCCCTGGTGCAGTGCGATCACGGGTATGTTGCTCGACCTTGCTACCGCTTTTGTCTGGCTTTTATGGAAGAGCTTTTCCAGCAATGAATATTTATGCGGGATCATGATCAGCCAGTCCATCCCGTACTCTGTCACAAAATTTCGTATCCCTTCTTCGATGTCCGTATGATCCTGCACATGGTAGGCCGGTTGCAGTGATGCCAGCCGTTCCCGCAGGTAGATCTCCTCTCCGGTATCCTTGGGCGTATTGCCCGTGTTAATATGGAGTATGTGCAGCTTGGCCTGTGTAGCCTCCGCCAGCCGCTGCATTTGTTGTACCGGGAAGTTGCCGCCTTGTGTTACATGCTTCAGATCGCTGGCCAGGCAAATATTTTTTACAGGTGTATAGTTCATCCCGAGTGGTACGCCCATTACCGGTATATCAAGGTTTTTCAGGGCATTCACCAGGTTGCTGCCCATCCATCCCGGTACGTCATCTCCGCTGTTGCCCATGATCACCAGCAGGGGAGGGGCGGCATCCGTATATTCTTTCAGGCAATCCACAATATCCCCGTACATGATCTTCCGGTTGATCTCCATACCGGGAAAATCTGTGTGCAGTTGGCGAATATAAGCGGTCATGCGCTCTTCGGCTATTTCCCGGCTCTCGTCCACCGGGATCACCGGCATGGGCGTATCGCTGAAGGTGACCGGGATGACGAATGAATGCAATAAGGTAACGGATGCGTCCAGGTCCTTAGCCAGATGGCAGGCATACTGTATGGCATTGTTGGCTACATCTGAAAAATCGGTGGTGGCAATGATGTGATACATAATCCGTGGATTTACTTGCGGAAAGATAAAAAGAATCCCGGAATCCTGATGCGGGAAATTGTAACGGCGCCTCTTGCTTCTCAAAAAAATCCATTTCCGGGGAGAGAATAACTATGATATCCCTATCTTCACACCCTGAAAATGATAGGTATGCAACGCATCATCTGCCTCCTGGTATTGTTCGTTTCCACCACCATCAGCCTGAGCGCCCAGGATGACCTCTTTGGTAATCTTACGGAGAAAAAGCCGGTGCGTAACGGCTTTGTGATTGGCGCCAACGGCGCGTTTGATATGCCGGGAGGCGATATGGCTGACCGTTTTGGTGTCAGCTACAGGATCGGCCCTTCGCTTTTGTACAAAACCAAAAGCAACTGGATGATCGGTGCAAAGGGCGATTTTATCTTCGGGAACCGCATCCGCGAAGACTCCCTGATGATCAACATCGCAACATCGGAGGGCGCCTTTATTGACAAAGGAGGATTGCTGAGGAATGTCGGTTTATTTGAGCGGGGATTCCTGGTAGGCATACAGGGCGGAAAGATCCTTAACCTGGGCGCCGCAAAGTCGGATAACGGACTGCTCCTGATGACCGGTATCGGCTTTATACAGCACCGGATCCGTATCGTGGATAAGAACAATGACCTCTACCAGGTGGCCGGTGAATACAAAAAAGGCTACGACCGTCTTACCAACGGCTGGTATGCGGAGCAGTTTGTAGGATATAATCATTTTTCAAACAATGCGCTGATCAACTATCATATCGGCCTGAATGTTATGGCCGGGTTCACCGCCGGGCGCCGGGATTTCCTGTACGATGTAATGCGCCCCGGTGGCGGCTCCCGGATAGATATACTGTTTGGTATCCGCGGTGGATGGTACATTCCCATATTCCGGCAGAAGTCTGAAGAATTGTATTTCTGACAGCACCGCCTTTTTACATGAATCCTATGATGCGCCGCTATTTTATAGAAGTGATGTACGATGGCACTGCATTCCATGGCTCGCAACTACAGGGAGCGCTGCCTACGGTGCAACTGGCCATTAATGATACGCTTGCTACATTATTGCGTGCCCCCATCGCTTCATTTGGCGCGAGCCGTACAGATGAGGGAGTTCATGCCTTGTCCAACTATTACCATTTTGATACGGAGCTGCCGCTCCACGCCCAATTCCTGTACAAGCTGAATGCATTGCTGCCGCCGGCACTGGCCGTAAAGAACGTGTTTGAAGCAGCAGATATGGATGTGAATGCCCGTTTCTCTGCAGCAGCGCGTCAGTACCGCTACCGGATCTACACCCGCAAAGACCCGTTCCGTTTTCACCGTGCCATGTATTTCCCGTTCCGTGCAGATAATGAAATGCTCAGCCGGACGGCGGAGATCATACGGGAATACACGGACTTTGAGTCTTTCTGCAAGCGTAACGCCCAGTCGAAGACATTCCTTTGCCGGATCGATGCTTCGTATTGGGAGCAGCGGGATGGTGAACTGCATTATGTGGTACGGGCCAACCGCTTTTTACGCGGCATGGTGCGCGGCCTGGTGGGGACGCAGCTCCGGATAGCGCGCGGACGTGGCACACCGGACGATCTCCGCAGCATCATCGAATCGAAAGACTGTACCCGTGCCGATTTCAGCGTGCCGGGGCACGGGCTTTATCTTGAGGAAATATCTTACCCGCAAGGCGCATTAACGGCCATGGAAGTACACTAAACCGGGGATCGCCATCATAAATATACGGCGCCGCCGCACGGGCAGCTTGTTTTTCAGAAAAGGATTATATATTTATAGGCAAACAAGCTTTATATGACTGCTGAAAGTATAAAACGGGGTACGCTGTACCTGATAACGATCGGGCTGGGGGTCGTGCTGGTATGGCAACTGGCCTATTTCATTCCCGGTTTTCTGCTGGCCGTCACGATGTACATCCTTTTGCGGAACATCTTCTTACGGCTGATACAACATTACGGATGGAAACGGTCGTTGGCTGCCCTGGCATTGATATTTGCCACCCTCATTACCCTTGCGCTGCCGGTATGGCTGCTGGTAGAGATACTCATCCCGAAAATAACCTACCTGGTGCATAATTCGGACTATCTGCTGCAGCGTGTCACTGTTATTATTGCCGAGCTGAAGGAGCGATTCCCGCAGATTGACCTTAGTAACGAGCAGGTGCAGCAGACGGTGCAAAAAGCGCTTACCTATGTGCCGGGTATATTAGGTACCACAGCCGGGGTCGTTACCAACTTGTTCACGGCATTCTTTATCCTTTATTTTATGCTCACCTCGGGGCCGGAGATGGAGCGCTGGCTGAGGAATTTCCTGCCGCTCAAAGAAGTCAATAAAGACTCTATCTGGCAGGAAACACATACGCTGATCGTATCCAATGCGATTGGTATTCCGGTTCTGGCATTTATGCAATCTATTGTGGCGGCTATCGGATACTGGATCTTCGGTGTCCAGGAATTTATCATTTGGGGATTGCTTACAGGTGTCTGCTCACTGCTGCCGGTGATCGGGACCATGATCGTCTGGGTGCCGATCGTGATTTACATGATTGCTACCGGCGATGTGGGGAAGGGGATCGGCTTGGGGCTTTATTGCGCTATCGTAGTTTCGAATATTGATAATGTGCTGCGCTTTACCGTTATGAAACAGATCGGCAATGTACATCCGCTGATCACGGTCTTCGGGGTGATCCTCGGACTGCAGATGTTCGGGATCATGGGGCTGATATTCGGGCCGTTGCTGTTGTCTTATTTCCTGTTGCTGATCAGGGTTTACCGGGCGGAGTTTCATGAAGAAACGATCGTTATTCACCGGCCGAAATAAGCAGTTTCGTTATTTACTGGTTAACTGCCGGAACTCCATACAGATAATTAATACCTTTGTGTGTGATATATAAATTGTGGTATATGATGTATGGCAACATAATGAAATGTAGTATCGTGTTACTGCTCACGGCGACGCTCTTTTCATGTGGCGGCGATAAGCCGGGCGATAATTATCACAGAAAGGTTTCGCTGAAGCCGCACGACACAGTTGTACAAGGATATCTGGAGAAAGTATTCCAGGTAGTGAATGTTACTGCCAGCCTTGATTATAAAGCCGATAACTATGTGAGTGAAGGAACTATAATGGTGCGCATCCGGTCGATCGGCAGCGGGGATAACCAGGATTATGGATTGCGGGACGGGCATAAAGGGCCGCTTTTTCTTACGCTATGCGACAGTACGGGTAAAACCATACGGGGATTCAGCGATTTTGCCAGCGATGCCACCGGAGATGCCATGCTCAAAAACCTGCTGGCCCACAAAGGAGCGACACACAATATACCGTTTTACCTGTTTCTTGATAAAGGCAAAAAATTACCCAATGGGGTGAAAACATTCACGATCCACAGTAAAAAGCAGGAAAAGGAATATATCCGGGATACAACGGAATGGCACCGTCCCGACTGGGATGAGATCATTGACCAGTTTGAGCAGCAGGTGGATGCTTATGGCGAGTCTGTAAGAGAAGCGCGAAAAGGAGATACAGTCGCGATCACACAGCATCCGGGGCATCTGAGGGTTGTGCGCGGTACGGAAGAAGTGCTGGTCAGGGCGCGGTTTGATCACGAATTATCCGACCGCCAGATACGCCGGGTGATCAAGATACAGGATGAGTTGCTGGATGTGGAAAAAGACCGGTTGAAGCTGAGGAAATAATTGAGCTGATCAGGCATGGGGATTGAAAAACAGTATATTCGTAGGGGCGAATAATTATTCGCCCTTATTTTTTTCAGGAGTGAAAATGGCAGTCCCCTGACATATTTCCACGACAATCATTCAGGCGAATAAAAAATATCTGCCATTTTTTTTGTTTTCCTGAAATTTTTTCCGTAAGGAATGCCATAAGCGCTGTCTTTTTGTGTGTGGTATCCGGCTTGTACAGATACCAGTAAACCAAAACCATCAGCTATGACAAAGATCATTCAAAGACAGCACGGCAATACGCCTGTAGTATCATTCGGCAACCTCGTTGACCATTTCTTTCAAAACAGGTTCGGCAATTTTTGGGACGATGATTTCCCTTCTTTCAAAGACGTAAGACAGGGTAGTGTGCCGGTAAACGTTAAGGAAACCGATAAGCAATACGAAGTGGAAGTAGTTGCACCGGGTTTGAAGAAAGATGATTTCAGGATCCATGTGCAGAACGACCAGCTTACCATCAGCTTCGACCATCAGCAGGAAAACAATGAAGAAGACAAGAACGAAGGCTGGATCCGTAAGGAATATCGCCGGCAATCGTTCAGCCGGAGCTTTACCCTCGATGATACGGTAGATGCCGGCAAGATTGATGCCCGGTATCATGACGGGATCCTGTTGCTGAACCTGCCCAAGAAAGAGGGCAGCGCTACGGTATCCAGGACCGTTGAGGTGAAATAATGTGTTGAATGTGACGAATGTGGGAAATGTGTTTATCACATTCAACACATTCCCCACATTTGTCACATTAT
Organism: Taibaiella soli; assembly: GCA_040392625.1. Taxonomy (GTDB): domain Bacteria; phylum Bacteroidota; class Bacteroidia; order Chitinophagales; family Chitinophagaceae; genus JBEBVQ01. The sequence continues at coordinate 8,653 of JBEBVQ010000033.1, forward strand.
TACATTAAATCCCTCTGTTTCTCTAATTTTGCGCGCTTATCATGAAAGATCAACCGGTGACCATCCTGGCCATTGAATCTTCCTGCGACGATACCAGTGCGGCAGTCGTCAGGGACGGAGCGGTATTGAGCAACCTGGTCGCTACCCAGAAGGTGCATGAATTGTATGGGGGCGTAGTGCCGGAAATGGCCTCGCGGGCGCATATGCAGCATATAGTACCGGTAGTGGACATAGCGCTGCGACAGGCCGGTGTATCGAAAGATGAGATCCATGCGGTAGCCTATACCCGTGCGCCCGGACTGATCGGATCCCTGCTTGTGGGAGCATGTTTTGCCAAAGCATTTGCGCAGGCGCGCGATATTCCTATGCTGGCGGTGCATCATATGCAGGCGCATGTGCTGGCACATTTTATCGAAGATCCGAAACCTTCTTTTCCTTTTCTATGCCTGACGGTTTCGGGAGGCCATACCCAGATCGTGCTGTGCCGCAGCCATCTGGATATGGAAGTGCTCGGCACTACTATGGATGACGCTGCCGGAGAAGCTTTTGATAAAACCGCGAAAATGCTGGGCTTGCCCTATCCCGGTGGCCCCCTGATCGATAAATATGCAGCATCCGGCGATCCGCAGCGCTTTAAGTTTCCCGTTACCGATATGCCGGGCTACGATTTTAGTTTCAGCGGTCTGAAAACTGCCGTTTTATATTTCCTGAAAGAACAGCAGCAGAACGATCCGGATTTTATCAAAAAAAACATCTCGGATATATGCGCTTCCGTACAGCATACCATTATCCGAATGCTATTGTCCAAGCTCGGAAAAGCCGCTGCTGCTTTGCAGATAACACAGGTAGGCATTGCAGGCGGGGTTTCGGCCAACAGCGGTTTGCGCAAAGCATTGCAGGATGCGGGCGATCAGAACGGCTGGCAAGTGTACATCCCGCGTTTTGAATATTGTACGGACAATGCGGCAATGATCGGCATCACCGGCTATTATCAATATTTGCAGGGGGTATTTTCTGATCTGTCAGTAATACCTGAAGCGCGCGCATCCTGGTCATGAGCAATCACTATTTCCGGTTCAGGCAGTTTACCATACACCAGGAGCATTGTGCGATGAAGGTATCCACCGATGCCTGCATTCAGGGAGCATGGACGCCGTTGGCGCCCGCGGCGAAAAAGGTGCTTGATATAGGCTGTGGTACCGGATTGCTGTCGCTCATGATAGCACAGCGGCAGCCGGATCTGATGATAGATGCGCTGGAAATTGATACATCTGCGGTACAACAGGCGGCAGAGAATGTAGCGGCAAGTCCCTGGAATAACAGGATACAGGTATTACATAAAGACGCGCGCACTCATTTTGACCCGGAGCCATACGACATGATCATCTGTAATCCGCCGTTCTTCAGCGGTGATCTTCAGGCGATGAATGAAAGCAGGAACCGGGCCAGGCATGATGTGTCGTTGTCGCAGGCGGATCTTTTCAATATTATTTCAGCTAATCTCACAGCGCAGGGGACAGCCTGTATGATGCTGCCCGTTGCAGCGCATGCCTTATGGGAGGCTCTGTTGACCCGGCAGGGGTGGTACATACATCAGGCGCTTGCTGTACGTCCGTCGGAACGAAAAAGTGTGAACCGGATTATCAGTGTTGCAGCATCCTTTCCCTGTCCTGTTCGGCACGACGAAGAGTTGATGATATACGATAGCGCCGGGGTATATACGGAGCCATTCAGGGAATTATTGAAGCCGTATTACCTTTATTTGTGAGTAGCAAATCCTTAGTAGCAAGTATCAAGTTGCGCGTTGTAACATGATCAAATCACAGCTTGCTACTAATGACTAACGACTTGTTACTATTCAAACAACACATCCTGCCACTCTTTCATTCTTTGGAAGGTTGCTTTTGCGAAAGGGCAGAGGGGCAGCACTTTGATGCCGTTTGCTCTTACATAGTTTACAAGCTCGGCCTGTATTTTTTTTCCGACACCCTGTCCCTGCAGAGAGGGATCTACTTCGGTATGCTCGATGATCATTTTGTGATCTCCTGCCATTACATAAACCATTTCGGCAAGTTGCTTGCCGTCCTGTTCATAATAGAAGCCGCCGCCCTTATCGTTTTTCCTGTGATGAATGGTCATTTAGTTGAAAATTAAGGATTGAAAATGGAAAGTTATCACATTACACACTTTAAACACGTTTGTCACATTTATAATGTTATCCCTGTCTTATAAATATACGACATATCCGGGATAACCAGGAAGAAATTACAGTAAAACCTTACCAAAAAACGAGAAAGAAGTAATACCTTTGCATCTCTTTGGAAATGGCCTCGTAGTACAATGGATAGTATAAGAGTTTCCGAAGCTCCAGATCCTGGTTCGATTCCAGGCGAGGCTACACTGAAACCCGGCATTTTTGCCGGGTTTTGTATTATAATGTGTCCTGATACTGTTTAGCTTCCCCGAATGTACGCTTTTACCACCGGATCTCTTTCAATCTGCCGAACAACTCTTTTTCCTTTCTTCCGATATCTCTCAGCAATGCACTAAGATCCTCATAGGAAATAATATCCGTTTGCCGGTCTTTCACCACCCGTGCGGCATGGTAAGCGAAGCTGCGCCATTGGTCGCCTATTTCCGTAAGCATGCCTGAATATTCGGTTAGCTCCGGTTTATGCAGCAGCGCTCCGGCCTCCTGTAAAAAGGCGGCATAGAGATAACGGAATCCGCCGCCGCCGGTGCCGATCTCTTCCTGCATACGGATGATGTTTCCCAGATAAAGGGCGGCTTTCCGAGGCGTGTATTTCTTAGGGTATTTACGTATTTTGTCTGCAAGCAGGGAAATGGCCTTGTTCCCAAACCAGGGGATCGGCGGCGACAGCATAAAAAAGCAGGTTTGCTTTATACCCTGCCGGATAGCTTTGGCATAATCCACCTCCCGCGGCGCGTCAATTACATAGTACATAAAGCCCCTCGGCTCGGGCAGCCCTTTGGCAAACCGTGCTTTTGCCAGGTCTTCCGGCAGGATGGTAGCCGTTTGTTCGAGCACGGGGTCGCTGACCAGGTACCGGCCGTTTTCCTTCCCGTACACTACAAGATTATGTGCATTAAAATGAAACCGGAATGCTTCGGGCAGATAAGGCAGGTAGAAAACGCTGGTCTGCATCCCTACGGGAATGCCGTTGTCCAATGCCCTGTCCAGGGCCTCCATTGCTTTTTCAGGCGAGCGGAATTTTTCGGTGTGCATGGTGATATGCAGCCGCTGGGTAACCCGTTTGAATATCGCTCCCGGCCAGGTACGGAAGGTAGTGGCCGGCGTACCGCTGACTTTTAAAAACGGCACATGCGCGAAAAAGATACCGGCGCCGATCCCGAATGACATCGGCTCGCTGACCGGAATGCTGTAGTGGCGCAGCAGGTTTGTGGTAACGCCGCTTTCACAATGGGCGTGCTGGAAATGGATAAAATTTGTTGTGCTCATCAGATTCCGGACCTACTATAAATGAAGGGCGTTTATTTTTGCCTGCTGTCAAAAGATTTCAATGCTGCTACCGTTGTGTTCAGTACAGCGGCATAACGTTGCAGCGTGTCGTCATTCAGCCTCTTAAACCCGCCGGGTTTGAGGTGACGGCGCACCTGCCATTGCCATTTCCCCATATAATTAGCCAATAATGCAACATCCATCAGGTTCTTCTGCATGAAATAGGCCAGGGGGCTGAGTTTCCCGGCATATATCTTTTCACGTATTTCGGACAGGGTGGCATCCACCTCTTCCCAGGCCTGCTTCATGGCAATGTGTTCGGGCATCCATCCCACGGAGGTCACGCTGGTATATTTGCCGTCCTTATCTACAGCATACATTACCTTGTTGACGGTTTCCCTGCCCTTATACTGCATCGGGTCCTGGGGTACTTCATTGATGTCCATGATACCGGCGTTTTAAATATAGAAAAAGCTGCGGCGGCAGGATTGAAAAAAGCCCCGGAAACAGGGCTTTTTTCAAAGAAATAATATATTTTCAATAAGCCAATTAGATAATGTCCGTCGCGGGAAGA
>JBEBVQ010000034.1:0-12460 GCA_040392625.1 Taibaiella soli
GCATGATTATGATCATGTGCACCGGTATGGATATTGAATATAATGGCGGCGGCAGTAAGGAATATTATTTTACAGATAGTGTCCATAGTTATTATGTCAATGCTCCACGCAATAATTTAAATAAGAGCGCTGTAAATGAAAGTTGTTTTATCCGTGGAGCGTAATCCTGCATAATGCCGGAAACTACTCATTATGCGAAATTTTTCTCCACGGATAAAACAATTTTCACAGTCTGATCCGTTGCTTTATTTCATCATTACTCTTTAACCATCTTCATCCGGATCTTACGTACGCCTTCGCTGATCTCTACAAAATAAACGCCCGGCGCATATCTGTTCATATCCAGTGTGCATGATGCCCCATGCTGACCCGTATATAATGCTACCGGTTGCCCTACCATATTCACCAGCCGGATCGTGGCATTACTCAATGACCGGGCCGCCTGTATCGTCACGAAGCTACCTGCGGGGTTGGGATACAACTGCACCTTATTACCTATGCCCAACTCGCTGACGCCGGTGCCTGCCTGTACGCAGTCGGACGTATCGCTGCAGCCGTTGTCCGTAATAATGACGGCATAACTACCGGCTTCCGTTGGGGTATGGCTTTGGCCGGTTGCTCCGGATATCACACTATTGTCCGCGCAATCAAGCCACTGGTAGCTATCTGCGGAGCCAGCCGTCAGCACACCTTCATTTTCCGTAATAGTAGCTACAGGCGTACTGTTGATCGTGAGATTGAGTACAATGCTGCTGTCGCAATTGTCGGCATTTACGAATGTTACAAAATGAATGCCCGAAGCGGTGTAAACCGTATCATTGAAAGCAAAGTTGCCGCAGGCAGTAATGCTCAGCGAACCTGCAGGGCTGTTTTTCCCGATCGTCAGATCATAGGTAACACTGCTGTCGCAGCCGGAAGTATTGGTATAGTTTTGCACATAAACACCCGTACTGTCATATGTTACTCCATTGAACGTAACCGAATCACAGTAATGACCGGAAATCACAGGGTTATTGGAGCTGTAACCGGTAATGGTTAGGTCAAGCGTAACAATACTGTCGCAACTAGCAGCAGTAGTAAACGTATCCCTGTACACACCGGTTGTGGTATATGTGACACCGTTAAAGACGAAACTGTCACATTCCGACTCCACAAAGGAAGTAAAGACCTCGCAGCCCTGGCTCAGCTTCAGGAGGAACACATCCTTACCGCCTGCGGAGGTGCGGGCGCCGCCGATACCGCCGGGATTGAAATCCGCACCACCCTGTATATAACCCGTCACATACACTTTTCCTGTCGGGTCCACTGCCAAGTACCTGGATTCATCAAAAGCCCAGTTATGAGGTATCTCCGCACGTTTCACCCACAGGAATGTGTTGTCGGCAGCATACTTGGCAACAAATATGTTATACGAATCGGGATTGCCGCCGGTTGAGGTAATCGTACCATCGGAGCCGCCGCGGTTTAAATCTGCCGTTGCACTGAAGGTTCCCGTTATATAGACATTCCCGGAAGCATCCGTAGCCACACCGTATGCGATATGGTATTCATTGGTGCCGCTGCCGCCAATGCTCCTGGCCCACCGGAACGTACCGTCGGAGGTATACGCTGCGAGGTATATTTCGTATGTCCCCACGCGGGTAAGCGGACCGCCGCCCGGATCGAAGCTTGCCGAAGCGAAATATCCCGTCACATATACGTTGCCCGAGACATCCGAAGCCACGCCATAGCAATAATCAGCACTGCTGCTGCCCATATTCTTGGCCCAGAGCATTGTGCTATCGGACGCATATTTGGCTATGAACACATCATACCCGCCGATCCGGGTAAGCGAACCGCCGCTGCCGCCGGGGTTAAAATTCGCGGTTGTCGAATTGAAATGTCCGGCAATATATACATTGCCCGAACCATCCACAGCTACGCTATTACCCTCTTCCACAGAGCTGCCGCCCAGCCCTCTTACCCACTGGAAAACGCCACTGGTATTATATTTCACCAGAAAAACATCGGTATTCGCGGCCACACGGCTGCCGCCACTGCCACCGGGATTGAAATCCGCAGTGCCGGAAAAAGTCCCCGTTACATACACATTACCTGAAGCGTCCGCCGCTATGCCGCGACCTTCTTCCGAACTGGTACCGCCCATTCCTTTTGCCCAAAGAAATGTACCGTCGGGGGCATACTTGGCCAAAAACGCATCATTACCCGACGTACCCGCGCGGGTAAGCGAACCGCCGCTGCCACCGGGGTTGAACTCCGCCGTAGCCGAGCCAAACAGGCCGGTCACATATACATTTCCCGAACCGTCCACGGCCACACCACGACCTTCGTCCGCACTGGTGCCGCCCAATTTTTTGCCCCAGAGAAAAGTGCTGTCGGGTGCATATTTTATCAGGAATATATCTTTGTTACCCGATGCCGTAAAAGAGCCGCCGCTGCCGCCGGGATTAAAATCCGCCGTTCCGGTAAAATATCCCGTTACATACACATTACCGGAGCCGTCCACGGCTACGCTGCGTCCTTCATCAGCTTCCCAACCGCCCATAGCTTTTGCCCATTCATAATTGGCATCCATTTGCGCGTATGCCGGAAGATAGCCTGTGAGCAGGAGCAGCACAATTACCTGTTTTATATGATACCAAAAATACCCTGACACAACCTGTCCATATTTTTTATCCGGTTTATTTAGTGTTCTGATGTTTTTTAAGTAGTTTTCCTTTTTCATATAATACAATTTTTTTTTGAAAAATATCATACAGCAATGTTATACCGTTTTACGCCATAGTCGGGAGAAAAAAAAGCCCATTTTTTAAAAAACGGGTCTTTTTACCCATACAAAATCATGTATATTATACTGATTATCTGTTTAAATAGAAAAATACGATTCTGCTTGTATTTTCAAGCCATCAAAGGTTCCCGGCTCATTTTCCTTTCGCGGTTAGCCCAAAAACAGGTAATTTCATAATTATTGAACTACCTCCGCTTCAGACAGTTTCACATATATGCCATTACAAAAGGAAATCAGGCTTCAGACACTTCATCCTCCGGGTATTGTGTCCTATATCTTCAGGACCCTGTATTTCCTGTTGGTAACGGTTACTTTGTTCGTTTCATACGGGGCAGCAGGGCAAACCATATTCCACAACGACAGCACCTTACCCGATCTGTCCTCATTCCGGCAAACAACTGTTATTGAAGACAAAAGGATAAATTACCAGACAGAAAGAAACCAAACACTGTTACATGAAGATAGCACGGCATACCGGGAGCATTATTTACATCTTGCACGGACAGCCTTGCAGGACGGCAGGTATTTCAATGCTATACAATATGGGTTAAAAGCAATATACCATGCCCGGGAAAACGAAGCCGAAGCATACAATATTGCCGTTGCCGCTAACATTACCGGCATGGCCTACAGCCGTACGGGCAATCTGGCACAGGCTACAAGTCATTATATGAATGCCGCTTTGTATAAAGAACGGATACCGGAATCTCCTGTTACCTTGTCTGAAATATATAACAACCTCGGCACTGTCATGCCCGGCTGGCGACAGGCATTACAGTATTTTGAAAAAGCTTACGAAACTGCTGCAAAAGAAAACGCCACCGATGTAATGGGTATGGCGTTGCAAAACCAGTCGCTCATTTATGAGCAATACGGAACCTATGAACAGGCAGACAGATGTATCCAGGCATCTTATACGCTCGGGCAGAGGCATAACGATCAATTGCTGATGTACATTTCTCATATGCGCTGGGCCAACAGTTACCAGAAAAGAAAACAGCCGGAAAAAGCTTTAGCGCACATCCGGACAGCAGAAACATTTTTACCGCAGATTAAAATTGATATAAATGACGAGATTCTGCACGAGACAAAAAAAGGTGAAATATACCTGTTGCTGAAAAATTATCCTTTGGCTGAACGGTATTTTTTGACGGCTTGGGAGACTGCAATAAAATACCGGAGTATCATTCAGCAAGTGGTCGTTTCCAAAGCGCTGGCCGGCCTGTATGAAGAAAAAAACGACTGTCTCCATGCATTGGTTTTTCAAAAACATTACAGCCGGTTAAAAGACAGCATACTGAACGAAAATATTTCACAGGGGGTGAGCAGCCTGGAAGTACAGTACAGGATTCATGAAAAAGATAAAGCGCTGGCAAAGAAAAAACGGGAACTATTGACCCGGAATTACCTGATAGCAGCCATATCGGGAGGTATTTTACTCTTATCGGCGCTCTTTTATTTGTTTTACAGGCACAGCCGGCAAAAACAAAAAATGCTGCGACAGGAAAAAGAGATCGGTACGCTGAAGGCGCTTATGGAGGGGGAAGAAACGGAACGAAGCAGGATAGCGGGAGAATTGCACGATGGTGTCATGGTCAGTTTTTCTTCCGCCCAAATGCACCTGAATGCCCTGCTGAATCAAATGCCGGATGATGAAAAAAATACGGATAAGCTCAAAACTGCAATTACACAATTCGAGCAGGCCACTGCCGAGCTGCGCAGGTCGGCACACAACCTGATGCCTGAATTACTGCTCCGGGAAGGGCTTTTCGGCGCCGTAAGTTATTTCTGTTCCAATATACAACAGCACGTACCCGTAGAATTTCAGCAATACGGAACGCTGCCGGCTATACAACCCGAATATCAGCTTATGCTGTACCGTATTATCCAGGAACTGGTGCAGAATGCATTGAAACATGCGGAAGCAACACAAATCATCGTGCAGCTTGATGTGGTGGACGATTGTCTGTACATCACGATAGAGGATAACGGAAAGGGATTTGAGGTGAATGGCGTTGACGGGAAAACCCACATGGGACTACATAAAATCCGCTCCAGAGTATTATCTTTGAATGGAACAATTAATATCAGGTCGGCGAAAACCACCGGAACAAGTATTTATATAGAATTAGCGTTGTCTAACCTGCAAGCTTAAAACGGAAAATGCTTATTAATGTTGCCATTGTTGATGACCACCCCCTGGCTATATCCGGACTGCTGACCATGCTGAAAGATATTCCGGATATTCACATTACGGCTACATACGACAAAAGCACAGACCTGCTTGAAGGATTGAAATCAAATCGGCCGGATGTCCTTTTACTTGATATAAAGATGCCGGAATACGACGGGGAAGATCTCGCAACAATAATCAGCCGGTCTTATCCTGAAATCAAAATGATCGCTATTACCAGCTATGATGCGCCCGCTTATATCAAAATGATGATGAAGGCCGGGTGTAAAGGCTACCTGCTGAAAAATACCCGCACAGACAATCTTGTCCACGCAATTCAGGAAGTCCATGCAGGCCGGGATTATATTGAACCATCCTTACAGCAGCAATTCATACGCAATCTGTATGCTTTTAAAAAAGCAGAAAAAAAGGCGCCGACACTTACACAACGGGAACTGGAAGTACTTGAACTGATCGTAGCGGAATATACCAATCAGGACATTGCAGAAAAATTATTTATCAGTGTCCGTACCGTAGATAAACACCGGATCAGCCTGCTTCATAAACTCGGCGCCAAAAACACTGCCGGAATTGTAAAAAATGCGATAGAGCTGGGGCTGATAAAAGGTGTTTAACAATAAATCTGCCGGCACTATCATTTGATCACCACCTGCACCGTATGTCTTGTCTTTTGCTCCAACAGGATGTATTTCCCTTTCGTCAGGTCAAACAATATTTCAGGGGTGTAATGTCGTATCGTCAGCAGGCTTACATTTTCATTCCTGAATACGCCGTAGTCCTGCTCTAATTCTTTTATCAGCGCCTCGATCTGCTCTTCGCGGTCGTCAATGCAGGCCACAAAGCTGATGGCGGCATTCTGGATTAGATTGATCTTGATCTTCAGGTCGTGGAAGATTTTGTAGATCCGGCTCAGGTTATCTTCGGTAATAAAAGAAAAATCTTTGGTAGTCACCTGCAGCAGCGCCTGCTGCTGCTTCAGCACGATCAGCGGCGGATAAAAAATACTGCTGACCTCATTCCGTATCTCCGTGCCTTTGAGGTTTTTGTTGAGAAAACATTTTACGTAAAGCGGGATGTTGTTATTCTGCAATGGCTTGATGGTCTTGGGATGGATCACCTGCGCGCCGTAATAAGCCATTTCGATCACCTCATGATACGTGATCGCTTCGATCTTCACCGTATTCGGGAACTTCTTGGGGTCCGCATTCAGCAGCCCTTCCACATCCTTCCATATAGTCACGGAAGAGCCGTTGAGCATAGCGGCCAGCATGGCGGCAGTATAGTCGGAGCCCTCGCGGCCGAGCGTTACGGATGCGTTATCGGCAGTGGCGCCGATAAAACCTTGCGTCACGACATTCTTCCCCGCTGCCAGTTCTTTCCCCATTACCTCCTGCGCTTTGTTCTGCGAAAAATCCCAGTCCACGCGCGCATCGCGGTATGTGTCGTCGGTGCGGATCACATCGCGGATGTCAATCCATGCAATAGGAAATCCCTGCTGCTCCAGGTAGAAATACATCAGACGTGTTGACAGCAACTCACCCACACAAACAATCTGATCGTAGGAATAATCATACCGTGCGGGATCTGCATCATCGATCGCCCATTGCAATTCGGTGAACAGCACATTGAGCACTTCCACTGCCTTTGTATAATATTCAGGATCGAGGAGCGCCTGCGCATAGGCAAGGTGATCCTGCTCCAGTTGAGCGGCCAGACCCTGCGCCGTTTCCTTACTATCCTTACAGGCTGCTGCAACAATATCTTCCAGGGCATTCGTGGTTTTTCCCAATGCGGAAATAACAAGGGTAACGGGTTGGTCTGCACCGGATATGATCGGCCAGAGCGCTTTCATTCTTTCAGGAGTAGCTATCGAAGCGCCTCCAAATTTGTAAACATGCATAGTGGGATGTGACGGATGCGTTGAATGTGACAAATGTGTTGGGGTTTTAATCATTTATAATTCGTTCTATCATTGTCAACTTTCCATTTTCAATTTACACGTGATTGTAATTATTGGATTTTTTGCAAGGCGGCTTCCAGTTTGGCAAGCATGTCGTCAATACCTTCCAGTTTGCAGGTACCTACGCTGAGCCGGTACCAGGGTGCATTTTTATCTGTGCCAAACGATGAAAAAGGGACAAGCGCAAGGCTGGCTGCATCGAGCAGATAGCCGGTTACATCTCCTTGTGTTTCCAACACGCGGCTGCCTGCCTGCCTGCCTTTCAGATCCAGCTTTAATGTGAGATATATGGCCGCCCGGGGTTCAATGGCGTCTATCGGCAGCCCTTTCTCCTTCATGCTTACAACACCCCGGTAAATGCGCCACAGCCGTTCTTCCAGCGATTTGCGGAACTGCACCATATATTGTTGTACCGCCGTGGTGTCTGCGAGGAATGATGCCGTCGCTTTTTGCTCCGCCATGGGGCTCCAGGCGCCGATATGGCTGAGCAGGGATCTCATTTTACCGATCAGGTATGCCGGCCCCATGGACCAGCCTACCCGCACACCTGTAGCAGCAAAGGCTTTTGATATACCATCAATGGATACGGTGTATTCTTTCATTTCCGGCCGCAGCGCCACCGGATGATGGTGCACAGTATTGCCATAGGTAAGGGTACCATACATCTGGTCGAACATCAGGTACAGCTTTTTATCATCCGGCCCGCGCCTGTTATTTTCCTCCAATACCAGATCGCAGATACGTGCCAGCTCTTCTTTGGAAAGTGTAGTACCGGTAGGGTTCTGGGGGCTGCACAGGCAAAGCAATGCCGCTCCCGGCACATGCGGCGCTATATCTGCCGCTGTCGGCATAAAGTTATTTTCAGGGATTGTCTCTACAACGCAATGCTCCCCGCCGTTCATGTGCGTATAATGATTATTATTCCAGGAAGGTACGGTGTAGATAACCTTGTCGCCGGGGTTGACGGTGGAGCGGAACAATGCATAGATCAATGGCCTGCCGCCTGCGGCGATCAGGATTTCACCCGGGTCATAATCTACTTGCTGACCGTCCCGGATAAAGCCGGTAACCGCCTGGCGCAGCTCCGGTATGCCATCGGCGGGCGGATAATTGGTATAATGATTTCGATAAGCCTCGATGATCGCGGACTCCAGCGCTTCAGGAATCGGGAAAACCGCCGGATCAAAATCGCCGATCGTATAGTTGTATATCTTTTCGCCCTGGCGGATGCGGGCGCTTATCTGGTTCCCGAGCCGGACGATCTCCGAACCGATCAGGGTTTCCGCTAACTGACTTAGCTGGCTCATTGGTTATTTTTTCGATTTAATAAATTATTGCGTTTACATCTTACATGCCCCGTTCCTGAAAATTAAAAAAGGCTTACCGGTTCCGGTAAGCCTTTCTGATATCTTTCATTGCGAAAATTACACAATATCATGCCCGCTTACCATAGCGGCAAGAATACAATGACGTTTATATACCTTTCGTAACAACATGTATCGTAAAATACGCTGCAAAAGTAATCAGATTTTTCTCCCGGGCAAATTTTTATAGCCGGAATGATCCTGCGGGGGACACTTAAAAAGAAAAAGAAAGAAATTATATTTCTATTAAATGCCATGGCGTTATGTTTGTATTTAATATTTCACCGCTACCTTTATGGGACAGACTGCGGGTCTGTTTATTAGTGCATGATACGCTTTTCTCCTACAGGTAAAATAACATGGAGCCTGTTACTCTTATTGCTCTTCGTTTCGTGCAGCAGATCCTTCATACCTGTGCAGCACGAATACCGGCAATACCAGGTTCATGACAGCCTGCAGCCCGATTCATCCTATATCCGTTATTATCAGCCTTATAAAGATCAGCTTGATACGGCGATGAGCGACACAATCGGATATACAGATGTCGCCCTGACCCGCCCCTATACCGCTCCGGAAACACTGCTGGGAAATTTCTTTGCCGATGCGCTGCTGGAAGCGGGACAGAGGATCTCCCCCGATGCGGATTTTTCGTTCGGGACCAAAGGCGGACTGCGCATAGCATTACAAAAAGGAGCTATTACCGTCGGAAATATTTTTGAGCTGATGCCATTTGAAAATGATCTGGTGATACTAGAACTTACGGGCGACAGCGTACAGCAACTGGCCGGCTACATTGCCGCTACCGGCGGGCAGCCTGTGGCCGGTCTGCAGATGACGATCCGCGACAGTGCGGCCACAAGCATCCGGATTTCCGGCGCTCCGCTCGACCTTTCAAGAACGTACCGGGTGGTCACCTATGATTACCTCGCTAATGGCGGTGACCGGGTGAAAGGACTGGAGCAACCACTCAGCCGAATCAATACCGGCAAAAAAATCCGGGAATTGCTGATAGATTATATCCGACGTCAAACAGCGGCGGGAAAAACCATAAATACACAACTTGATGGACGGATCACAATCGCTCAATAGACGCAGTTTCCTGAAATGGGCCGGCGCTTTTACGGCTACTTCCGTGATCGGGAGCACACCGCTCGCAGCTTTGGCCAATGACAGCCATGTGCGGTTGACGATCCTCCACACCAATGATGTGCACAGCCGCATTGAGCCTTTCCCTATGGACGGCGGAAAATACCAGGGACTTGGCGGCGTGGCCCGCCGGGCAGCGCTGGTGGAAGGCATCCGGCGCGAGGAGCGGAACGTACTGCTCCTTGACGCCGGCGATATTGTACAAGGTACGCCCTACTTCAACCTGTTTGGCGGCAAGCCGGAACTGGAGCTTATGAGCAGGATGGAGTACGATGCCGCCACGCTGGGAAACCACGAGTTTGATAACGGCCCCGACGGACTGTTATACATGCTGCAGTATGCCCGCTTCCCGGTCGTTATAGCCAATTACGATCTCAGCAATACCGTATTGAAAGGGAAAACAAAAGAATACACGATCTTCAAAAAACAGGGAATACGGATCGGCGTGTTCGGGCTGGGCATTGAGCTGGCAGGGTTGGTTGATCCAAGATATCACCGGGATGTACGCTATCTGGATCCGGTAGCGACGGCCAACACAATTGCCGCCCGCCTCAGGCACGATCATAAATGCAGATTCGTCATCTGCCTGTCGCACCTGGGATACCGGTACAGCATCAACCGCGTATCGGATATTGTTTTGGCAGCACAGACACGTGATATTGACCTGATCATCGGCGGTCATACCCACACATTCATGACGCAGCCGGAGCGTGTCCGTAACCTGGACGGAAAAATGACGACGATCAACCAGGTAGGCTTTGGCGGGATCAACCTGGGCAGGCTCGATTATGTGTTTGAACGGCGGACAGGTAAAAGCAAACTCGTAGCAGCCAACACCTGCGTTGTGTCCGGAGGTTTTGTGTAATACAGCGGAGGTGAAGTTTCATGCTCAACTGATTATATTTTTTAGCTTTGAGATGAATTTTGATTGATCTGCCCGCGGATTTTCATCACACCTTGATGCCGGAGCGTGCGGTAAACAATATCAAATCTGAAATCAAACATGCTCGTCGCCCTTTATAACCGCACATTTGAGGAAGAAAATATTCCTTTCCTGCAGCGCCTTGTTCGTCTCCTGGAAAACCAGAAGCTGAACATGGTTTTTTATCATGATTTTTATGAAAAGCTGCAGCCGCATATCATCATGGAGAAGCCGCCGCGTATCTTTACCGGGAAGCATGACCTGCCCCCGCATACGGATATGCTGCTGAGCCTGGGCGGTGATGGTACGATGCTGGATACCGTATGCTTTGTCGGCGACAGTAATATTCCTATTGTAGGTATTAACCTGGGCAGGCTGGGATTCCTGGCGGCAATACCCGAAGAAGAGATGGAGGCCGCCGTGATGTCGCTGGTACGCGGATCCTACACCATTGAAAAAAGAGCGCTGATCCACCTTGATTCAAGCATACCACTTTTTGACGGAGCGCCTTTTGCGTTGAATGAATTCACCCTGCATCGCAAGGATTCCTCTTCCATGATCAAGATACACACCTATCTCAACGGAGAATTCCTGAACACCTACTTTGCCGACGGATTGATCGTGTGTACACCTACGGGATCCACCGGTTATTCTTTGAGCTGCGGCGGACCTGTGGTTTTTCCGCAGGCGTCGAGCTTTGTCATTACGCCGGTAGCGCCGCATAACCTGAATACCCGCTCTATTGTGGTGCCGGACAACAGCGTGATCTCTTTTGAGATAGAGGGCCGCGCGGAACAATTCCTTTGTACGCTGGACGCACGTACGGAAAGCATCACCAGCCATATCCAGCTCGCGGTAAAACGGGAAAATTTCACCGTATCCTTGTTACGCCCGGATGAACATAATTTCCTGAAAACGATCCGGCAGAAATTGTATTGGGGGATAGACCGGAGGAATTAAACGTAGAGACGCGATGAATCGCGTCTCTACGGCAATAAAATCTTATATTTGGCGTTGTAACAAGATGATTTTTATCCGGAAAATAGAAAAAATACCCCGCAGCGCGTTTATGCTTGTGCTGGCCTTGCTCGCGTCCGCAGGTACAGGAAAGGCGCAAACCTTTTACAGCGCTTATGAATGGGGATTCTCGCTGGGCGGCTCCCAGTATTTTGGCGACCTGAATGATAATTACGGGTTTAAATACGTTCGTCCTGCGGGCGGTGTTTTCGGTCGCTATCATATGAACCCGTATATCTCGCTCCGGGCATCCCTGTCGTACACCAAACTTGGATACGATGATAAGTTCAATGACAATCCTTTCAGCAAAAAACGGAATCTCAATTTCCGTAGCGATATCTTTGAAGGCGCCGTGATGGCGGAATTCAACTTTTTCCGCTTTGCCACCGGTGAGTCGGGCAGCCGGTTCACACCGTACCTGACCGGCGGCGTTGGGGCATTTTATTATAACCCTTATGCATTATACGCGGGGAGGCGGTATTACCTGCGTACGATCGGTACGGAAGGACAACATGCCGGATATAACGACCGACAGTACAGTAATTTCAGCGTATGTTTCCCTGTTGGGGCTGGGTTCAAGTACTGGATCCGGCCGGGCGTGAATTTCGGATTCGAGATCGCGAACCGGCTCACGCTTACCGATTACCTGGATGATGTGAGCACTACCTACGTTGGGTCGCACCATTTCCCCACCGATGCCCAAAACCCGAACCCCGGCTACTACCTGCAGGACCGCTCGCTCGAAACAAGCCCGGAAAGCCCGCTTGGCCGGCCGGGCAAACAGCGTGGCAACAGCACGACCAAAGACCAGTACATGTATTTCATCTTCAATCTGTCCATACAGTTGAAGACCTACAGGTGTCCATCGTACATGAAAGAAGGGTTTTATGCACGTTAGACCGGTTATTTTCAGTTGATCCCGCTACTATTTCTGAATTGTGTGTGACAAGCAGGTGTTACTTCCCATATATTCTCCTTTAGAGAAAATTTACATCACATACTATTGAAAATTTAAGAGCCTGTTTAAATTTTAGTCATGGAACTTATTAATGGCAATTTTTGCGTGGCA
>JBEBVQ010000035.1:0-12337 GCA_040392625.1 Taibaiella soli
GAAATTGAAAATGTATTAAATTTCGTTCTTCAAGTGTCATTGTTTATGAAGCAAAAGGACAAAAAATACGTAACGACAACTTCCGGAAGTTTCCGGATCAAATACCCGCTGCTATGGCTGGCAGCAGCAGTGTTGGCGGTCTATCTGCCTACGCTTGGGTTTGGCTTCACCCAACTCGACGATTCCATTTTTATCCAGGAGTTCCGCGCATACAATGAAGATATCTCCAACCTGATCACATCCTTTACCCGCGGGGTATTTCACGAAACAGACGATACGTATTACCGCCCTTTTCTGATGAATATCATGCTGCTGAACTATCAGATCAGTGGTCAGGATATTGCGGGGTATCATGCCGTGAATATATTGCTGCATTTGCTGAGCACATTTTTGTTGTTCCGTCTGTTCCTGGTGCTGGGTGTGCGGCAGTTGCACGCGTTCCTGCTGTGCCTGGTATTTGCCGTTCACCCGGTGCTTACACAAGCTGTGACCTGGATACCCGGCAGGAATGATACGTTGCTGGCCGTATTTATGTTTCTCTTT
The DNA here is from genome assembly GCA_040392625.1 of Taibaiella soli. Classification (GTDB taxonomy): domain Bacteria; phylum Bacteroidota; class Bacteroidia; order Chitinophagales; family Chitinophagaceae; genus JBEBVQ01. The sequence continues at coordinate 544 of JBEBVQ010000035.1, forward strand.
TTGATCGGTGCAATGCGCTACACGCAGGGAGGTAAAACCCAAACGCTGCTGCTGTCTGCGCTGTGTTTGCTGTGTGCTTTATTTACTAAAGAAACTGCCCTGCTGGCGCCCGCAGCCGGATTTGTGATGTTGGTGGTGCCGGGGAAATATAACTGGAAGGAGCGGCGGCTCGTGGTGCAGTATGCAGTATGGGTGGGGGTTTTTGTGCTGTATTATGCTGTAAAATCGGCGGCTACTGTAAAGTCGGTGGCGATGGATATAACCGGTACGCTGGGAGATTTTGTATCGCGTCTGCCGCTGATCGTACAATACACGGGCAAGATCTTCCTGCCGTTCAACCTGAGCGTATTCCCGATCCAGCAGGATACGGTATATTATTATGGTATTATAGCGCTCATTGCTCTGGTGGCGCTCGTGATACTTTCCCGGAAGCATGGGGTACGGATGATGGTCACAGGTGTGTTGCTCTTCCTGATATTTCTGGCGCCAGCGTTGCTGGTGCCGTACAGCCTCAACGAACAGGCGTTTGAGCACCGGCTGTATCTGCCTATGGCCGGCATGTTGCTGCTGCTTTCCCAAACTGTGCTGTTCCGCAACCGGCAGACAGACCGTACGGTCATCACGATCGTAGTAGGGGTTGCCGCAGGCCTGTCGGTGTTGAACTACCGGCATCAGCAGCATTTTACCGATCCGGTAACCTTCTGGAAGCAGGCGGCGGAGACTTCGCCGCATTCAGCCTATGCGTTGATGATGTACGGTGCGCGGGTTGATGGCCGGGTAAATAAATATGCATTGATCCGCCGGGCTTATGCGCTGAATCCGGATGAGAAATACCTGAATTATTATTACGGTCTTATGCTGATGGAGCAGGATTCTATTGATCAGGCTGAGCAGCATCTGCTGAAGGAGCAGCGGCGGTCGGATTATTACGAGTGCGATTTCCACCTGGCGAGTATTGCCTTTCAGAAGCGGGATTTTCCGCTGGCGGCAGAGCGCATGGAGCGCTTTCTTACACGCGATCCGATGAATGCTCCCGCCCATTCCAACCTGCTCCTGCTGTACCTGGATATGGGGCGGAAAGACGCGGCGCTGAACCAGGCGCGCAAAATGCGGGAGCGGGGTATCGCCATAGCGCCGGAGATACAGCAACGGCTGCGGTGATGGATATGATTCCTTTATCGCAGCCTTTATCTGCTTAATCGCTGAACGAGATCAGCTCCACGTCAAAGATCAGTGTGCTGTTGGGTGCTATGCTACCTGTTTGACGCTCGCCGTAAGCCAGGTGTGAAGGTATGAAGAAGCGGTATTTACTGCCTGCAGCCATCAGTTGTAAACCTTCCGTCCAGCCGGCGATGACGCGATCCAGCGGGAAGGTTGCGGGTTGTCCGCGCTGCACAGAGCTGTCGAAAATGTTGCCGTCGATCAGGCGGCCTTCGTAATGACAGGTGACCTTGCTGGCAGCCGCTGGCCGTACGCCTTCAGCCGGTTGGAGGATCTCGTACTGAAGCCCGCTTTCCAGGGCCGTAACACCTGCTCTTTGCTTATTCTGTTCGAGAAATTCCATGCCGCGTTTCAGGTTGGTTTCGGCTTTCTCTTTATTTCTCTGGAAAAGTATGTCTGCGATACCCATAGTGCTGTGTTTGCTATTGTGCCAAACCGTCAATCGGTTTTGGTGGTGCAAGTTACATTGGTCTTTCTAAAATGAAAAGCAACCCGTCACAAAATCTGATGATGAATTAGGAATTATGAGTGATGAATTAGAAATTATGAATTATGAATGAACTTGCGGGGTACCAAAACCACATTCGTAATTCATAACTCATCATTCATAATTCATCACTCATAGTCACGTGCTTGATCTCTTTTTTCGTAGGAATTACGATCAGGCGCAGGGTGGTATCATTGGTGAAATAGCTGATCGCCCAATTGATGAATATAAACAGCTTGTTCTTGACGCTCAGGATCAGCATCAGGTGGAGGAACATCCAGACCATCCAGGCAAAAAATCCCTGAAAACGAAAGTGAGGAAGGTCAACGACAGCTTTCCGCTTACCTACGGTAGCCATGGTGCCTGGGTTTTTATAGACGAAGGGCCGTAGTTGCGGCGATTGATCGCCGGGTTTTGCCGCCAGGCGTTTCAGGTTTGCCGCCAGGTTTTTTGCCTGGTTAATGGCCACATTGGCAAGCTGCGGATGCCCTTTGGGCCAGCCTTCGGTTTCCATGTAGGCTATATCTCCCAGCACAAAAACATTATCATGCCCCGGCAGCCGGTTGCAGTCATCCACTTGTATGCGATTGCCGCGTACCAGCATTTCTTTGGGTATGCCATCCGGTACATTACCCATCACGCCGGCCGTCCAGATAAGGGTGCGGGTAGTGATGGAGCGTCCGTCTTTAAAGCTTACGATCCGTCCGTCGTAGTCTTGTACCAGGGTATTCATCCACATACGTACACCCATTTCTTCCAGGTATTGCTGGGATTTTTTCTGAGAGATCTCACTCATGCTGCCAAGTGTGGATGCCTGGCCTTCCACGAGGTGGATGTCCAGGCGGGAGAAATCCATGTCGGGGTAATCCCGCGGCAGGATGTGTTTTTTCAGCTCGATCAGCGAACCAGCCAGCTCCACACCGGTAGGGCCGCCGCCGGCGATCACAATATTCAGCAGCGACTCCAGGTCTTTTTCTTCACAGCTGAGCGCCGCTTCGAAGTTGAGCAGGATACGGTTACGGAGCGAGATAGACTCGGATGTCGATTTCATGGTGTAAGCATGCTCCGCGATATTGTTGTTGCCAAAGAAATTGGTGGTGCATCCGGTGGCGATCACAAGATAATCGTAAGCATACGTGCAGTCTGCCGTTACTACCTGCTGATGTGCGAGATCTACCTGCCGTATCGGGGATATCCTTACGTGAATGTTCTTCCTTCCCTGGAATATTTTCCGGAGCGGGAAAGATATGGAGCTTGGGTCGAGGCGACCGGTAGCGACCTGGTAAAACAAGGGTTGAAACTGATGGAAATTATACTGATCGATCAGCGTGATATCGTACCCGGTATTGCTGATGTGCCGTGCCAGTTGCAGGCCCGCAAAGCCCGCCCCCAGGATGACTACTTTTTTTTGTGCCATACAAGCGTGATTTGTATTGTAAAACTACTTAAGTTTTAATGGAGATAACAGAATCATGCCGGGATAATGCTGTTATACAGCATATATTTCCTGATTGTGTAAAAGGCAAATGACCTGCATTGCAGGATATCCTTTATGCTACTGTATTACAGGATGGTTGTGTGAATATGTGATTTATCATTGGTTTCAAAAAACCGGAACGAAAAAGGGCGAAGTTCTTCTTCGCCCTGATCGTATAATATAATTAAATGCCTGATTACCGTGCAATGTTCACTGCGCGCAGTTCCCGTATCACCGTTACCTTGATCTGGCCGGGATACTGCATTTCTTTCTGGATCTTGTCGGCGATCTCAAATGACAGGCGGTCGCTGTCGGCATCGGAAACTTTTTCTGCTTCCACGATCACCCGCAATTCCCGTCCGGCCTGGATCGCATAGGCTTTTTCAACACCATCATATGCCATCGCCAGGTTTTCGAGATCTTTGATGCGCTGCAGGTAGCTCTGCATCATTTCGCGCCTTGCACCCGGCCTTGCGCCGCTGATGGCGTCACAGGCCTGTACAATGGGGGAGATGATATAGGTCATTTCCATTTCATCGTGGTGGGCGCCTACTGCGTTGACGATTGCGGCGTGCTCACCGCATTTTTCCGTGAGCTTTGCACCCAGCAGCGCGTGGCTCAATTCTGTTTCTTCATCAGGCACCTTGCCGATATCGTGAAGCAGGCCGGCGCGTTTTGCCAGCTTGATCACTTTTTGTCCCAGTCCCAGTTCGGCGGCCATAATGGCGCAGAGGTTGGCTGTTTCCTTGGAGTGCATCAAAAGGTTCTGTCCGTAAGATGAGCGGAAGCGCATTTTACCCACCATACGTACCAGGTCTTTGTGCAGGCCGTGAATGCCCAGCTCGATGATCGTGCGTTCGCCGATCTCCATCACCTGCTCTTCAAGTTGCTTTTTGGTTTTCTCCACCACTTCTTCGATGCGGGCGGGGTGGATGCGTCCGTCCTGCACCAGTCGCTGCAGGGAGAGACGGGCAATCTCGCGACGGAGGGGATCAAAACAGCTCAGGATGATCGCCTCCGGGGTGTCGTCGATGATCAGGTCCACACCGGTCGCTGCTTCCAGCGCCCGGATATTACGGCCTTCGCGGCCAATGATCTGGCCTTTGATCTCATCGCTCTCAAGGTTAAATACCGTGATCGCGTTTTCAATGGTCTGCTCTGCAGCAGTCCGCTGGATGGTCTGGATAATGATCTTTTTGGCTTCTTTGGAGGCATTGAGCTTCGCCTCCTCCATAATATCCTTGACATGTGCCATGGCATGGGTGCGGGCCTCATTCTTTACCACTTCCAGCAGTTCCGCTTTGGCCTCCTCGGCGCTCAGTCCCGACACTTTTTCAAGCCGCCGGATATGCTCCTCCTGGTGCTTCTCCAGCTCTGCGCGTTTGATGCTGGCCACTTCCAGTTGCTTCTCCAGGTTTTCCTTCAGTTTTTCCTTTTCCTGGATCTGCTTCTGCAGGTTGGCCTGCTTGTCGTTCAGCGCCTGTTGCTGCTGCTTCAGCCGGTTTTCGGATTCAGAAAGCTTCTGATTGCGTTGTATGACTTCTTTTTCGTGTGCGCTCTTTAATTGGAGGAAATGTTCTTTGGCTTCGAGTTTTTTCTTTTCTTTTAAGGTGTCTGCATGTGTATTTGCGTCGTCAATAATTTTTTTTGCCTGTCGTTCTGCTTCTTCAATCTGGCGTTGTGTATTTTTTGAAAAAATAAGTTTACCCAGAAAAATTCCTATGAGTATAGCTGCCACCGCAATGATGGCAACAAGTGTCGTATCCATAATGTTTATACATGTTTTTAGAAAAATAATCAATTATAGCAACCTATAGATATTTATAGTTTAATATATAAGGTTGGCAATATTCCAGCCTGCTAAATTAGTAAAAGAAATCGGTAAACTATGTCAGGAATATGTTGTTTAATGGTATCGGAAAAAATATGCCCTGCCTGCTTTGATCGTGTAAAATGATCCATTAATTTGAAAATTTGAAAATGAGCCAATTTGAAAATGCACCTGCTGCGCATATGGCGCTATTACAGTCATTTTCGAAATTTTCAAATTGACACATTAAAAGCATCATTTTCAACTATAAAATCTCACATATATTCATTTCTATTTGTGAAAAACTACCTTTTATTGCTAACTTGCCGGGTTAAAATCAACAGAGCAGCGCTCAGCTAATCTGGTAATTGCCATACAGGTGATATGTTAAAAGTCGGAGTTTTTGGTGTAGGTCATTTAGGCCGGATACATATACAACAGTGGAAAGAGATCGCAGGGGTGATGTTAGTGGGTTTTTACGACCCTGACGATGCCAATGCAGCTCTTGCCGTATCGCGATACGGCGCGCAGCGTTTTGATGACCCTCAGCAATTATTGCAGGCTTCGGAGGCGGTGGATATCGTCACGACCACCACTGCTCATTATCATATTGCACGTGAAGCCTTGCTGTCGGGTAAGCATGTATTTGTGGAAAAGCCGCTGGCCCAGTCGCTGGAAGAAGCCGGCGAGCTGGTAAAGCTGGTACATGAAGCAAATGTGAAGTGCCAGGTAGGTCATGTGGAGCGGTATAATCCCGCTTTTCTGTCGCTTGGGGATCAGTCGCTCGAACCCATGTTTATTGAAACCCACCGGCTGGCACAGTTCAACCCACGCGGCACTGATGTATCGGTAATACTGGATCTGATGATCCATGATATAGATATTGTATTGTATCTGGTGAAGTCGCCCATTCGCCGCATATCTGCCAGCGGCGTTTCGGTGATCAGCAAGACGGCGGATATTGCCAATGCACGGATTGAGTTCGACAACGGCTGTGTGGCAAATCTTACCTCAAGTAGGATATCCCTGAAGAATATGCGTAAAATGCGTTTGTTCCAGCGGGATGCTTATATCGGGATTGATTTTCTGGATAAGAAAACAGAGATCGTCCGCCTGGGTGAGCCGGAAGCGGCGGGGCTGGGCGCCTTCGATTTCCCGATAGATCTCGGTAACGGGGAAAAGAAAGTAATATCCGTGCAAATGCCCGAAGTGGCGCCGGTAAATGCGATCCGGATGGAGCTGGAAGAGTTTGCCGCTGCGATCATTCATGACAGGCCGGTGCGTGTTTCGGTATATGACGGCTTCCAGGCAATGGATGTGGCCCATCAGGTGCTGAAAAAAATGAGCCTGCACAATGAATTGCATGGCGAAGGATGAATTTATATATTGCATTGCATAGGTAAAAAAACAGAAGAAACCGTCTTTAAAGAAGAAAGATCCGTAGTGATGAATATAGATAAAATATTGGCCACTCTTTTAGCGGCGATCTGGATGTGCACCGGCTGTGATATGATTAACCCTGATGAAAAGATACCCACCTATATACATATAGATTCTTTCCGTTTTGTGCCGCAGGGTGATACGTTCGGATCCACTTCTTACAAGATGAGCAGCGTCTGGGTATATTTTAATAATGAACCTTTGGGCGCTTTCGAAATGCCGGCTACCATTCCGGTCATTGCGGAGCAGGCAGGAATAGTGACGGTAACGCCGGGTATTGATTTCAATGGCATGAAAAGCTTCCAGTACCCGTATCCTTTTTATATGTTCGATTCGTTGCCGCTGCAGCCGCAGCCGGGGCAGATCATACATTTCGACGCTAAGACAGGATATACTGCCGATACGCGGCTTATTTATAACAGCACTTTTGATCTCGGAAATCCTTTTGAACGTTTTGAAGGAGATACTTCACTGATGAAGATATCCGACCCGGAGTATGTTTATGAGGGCGGCGGCTCCGGTTATATTTATATAGACGGACCGAAAAAAAGTTCTGAGAATATCTCCATTGATGGCTTCAGCCCTGCATTTGCCGGGCCATTGTTCCTCGAGATGAATTATAAATGCTCCATACCGTTCCAGGTGGGCGTTGCGGCATTCTATACCAACGGTACCCAGGCGGTGGAATATGTCGGAGGGATAAATCCCCATGCCGGCTGGAACAAGATCTACATCAGCCTCCAGGAATTTGTAAATGCGAACCAGGGAGCACAGTTTCATCTGCTGATCCGCGCAGGAACCGACAACGGAGAAACCCAGGGCTGGGTTGCGATTGATAACGTTAAAATTGTGTCCTTTTAGTCCGTTATGCAGCTTGATCCGAAGAAAAAACGGGCTATTCGTCAACTGGCTGTAGTTTATTATATCACTGCGATGACCGCGTGGCTGATATTCTGGGCGTACCGGTATCACTGGCTGGGTAAGTCTTCTTTTTTTCAGGCCTGGGAACAATTGCAGATGAGGGATTTTGTTTCCTCCCTGATACTGATACCGGGAGGATGGCTGCTGCTTTACCTGCTTTCCGGCACTTATTTCGACCTCTACCGGAAGTCGCGGCTACACGAGATCAACAGGACGCTGATCTCATGCATCATCGGGAGCGTGATCGTTTCGCTTGCGGTTTTTGCCGACGATAGTGAAGATTATTCTTATTTTATCCAGATGACGGGCAGGTACCTGCTGATCCATACCACGTGTACACTGCTTGCCAGGATTGTGATGCTTAATAATGTAAAGCAAAAGCTCATCCGGGGTGTGGTCGGTTTCAACACATTGTTGATCGGTGGCAACCAGCAGGCGATTAATATTTACCGCAGGATCCAGGAAAGTCCGCGGGCGCTCGGCAATATTTTTAAGGGTTTTATCTATTCCAATAAGGAAGCGACAAATGGTATGAGCCGCTATCTTCCTCAACTCGGTGACCTGTCGCAACTCGAAGCGATCATTGATGAGCACGATATAGAGGAAGTTATTGTTGCCGTCGATTCTTCTGAACATCACCTGCTGGAGAATATCATTACCCGGCTCAGCTACCGGCCTGTTGTGGTGAAAGTACAGCCGGATCTGTATGATATCATTTCCGGATCGGTAAAGACCAGCAATGTCTATGATGCGGTGCTGATCCATATCTATCCCGACCTGATGCCCGACTGGCAAAGGGTTTGCAAGCGTACCATTGATATTATCGTTTCACTTTTGGCGATGATAATATTGCTGCCGGTATATTTGTTTGCTGCGATCCGGGTTATGTTGTCGTCCAAAGGGCCGGTCATATACAGGCAGCAGCGTATTGGCCTGTTCGGCGAGTCGTTCTATATTTATAAGTTCCGCTCCATGTATGTCAATGCGGAGGATAATGGTCCCGCGCTATCCAGTAAAATGGATCCGCGGATCACGTCCTGGGGGCGCTTCATGCGTAAATGGCGGATAGATGAGCTGCCTCAGTTTTATAATATCCTTATCGGGAATATGTCGCTCGTGGGGCCGCGGCCGGAACGCGCCCATTTTATCAATATCATTTCCCAGACACATCCGCATTATAAATACCTGCACAAGGTGAAGCCGGGGCTTACAAGCTGGGGAATGGTGCAATACGGTTATGCCGAAAATGTGGATGAAATGGTAGAGCGTATGAAGTATGACCTGCTCTATATTGAGAACTGCTCGCTGGCGCTCGATATCAAAATTATGATCTACACACTGAAGGTGTTATTCCAGGGGAGAGGGAAGTAATTGAAAATGGAGAATGGAGAATTGAAAATTGAGGGTGAGTGTATCCCGTTTTCAATTCTCCATTCTCAATTATTTGATGCCCAGTTTGGCTTTTACCAGGGAGATTACATCATCGCTTTCGTTGGCATACAGCAACATGCCGGCGCTGGCATCGAAGATGTAGTCGTATTTCTTCTCGGTAGCCACATCTTTAATGGCTTTGTCTGCTTTCTCGAGCAGGGGCTTGTACAACTCCTGTTTTTTGATGGATACTTTTTCCTGGGCGCTCTGCTGGGTGAATTCAATACGTTCCTGCAACTGCTGGATTTCCTTGATCTTCACTTCCCTTACCGCTTCGGTCATTGTTTTTTCCTGGGTCTGGAATTCCTGGATCTTCTTCTCATATTCCTTACCCATCGTTTCCAGTTGATCCTGGTAGGTTTTCGCAAAAGCCTGGAGGTCTTTCTCTGCTTGCGCTACTTCGGGCATCAGGGAAAGCAATTCCTGCGAATTGATGTAACCCAGCTTCGCCTGGGCAGTAGCGATATGAGCAGACATGACGCCCAATGCAAGACACAATACGATTTTCTTCATTTGTTGGAGGCTATTCTAATTAATAATTATTACACTTTTAAAAAACCGCAAAAGTGATAAATTGCGGATGCAAAGTAAGTATCATTATTTGTTTATTCCAAGTAATTTTAGCACATCTTCGCTTTTGTCCAGCTTGGGATCTGCGTAAAACAAAGTAACCCCGCCGGCCTTGTCCATCACCATTTCATAGCCCTTGGAAGAAGCGTATTTCTGAACGGCATTATATACTTTGTCCTGCACGGGTTTCACAAGCTCCTGGCGTTTTTTGAACAGGTCCCCTTCATAGCCGAAACGCTGCTTTTGCAGATCTTTTACGGATTTTTCCATCGTCAGGATCTCATCTTCCCGTTTCCGGCGTACATCGTCGCTGAGCATGGCACGCTCGGCTGTATAGCTTTTATACAATTTGTCCACCTCGGCCATTTTGTTATCAATTTCCTGCTGCCATTCTTTCGACATTTTGTCGAGCCGGGTCTGTGCATCCTTATATTCCACCATCTTATCGAGTATATATTTGGAATCAATGATGCAATAACGTTGTGCATCGGCATGGAATATAACACTGCCTGCCAGCACCATTACCAGGCTTAAAAAAATCTTTTTCATAGTATTTCTCGTATTTAAATGAACAACTAAATATACAAAGATCAATCCGGTTCGAAACCTAACATAAATGTAAATCGTGAAATTGACTTAAAGTCGGTGACACCCTGTGCTTTGTTATACCGGTCAAAGCCTACGCCATAATCCAGCCCGAGCAGCCCGAACATCGGTAGGTATATCCGGATACCGACGCCTGCGTCCCGGTTGAGTTTGAACGGATTGTATTCACCGAAGTTGTTCCATGCGTTGGCTGCATCCATAAACATCAGGCCGTAGATGGTTGATGTGGGGCTGAGTGAGAACGGATAACGGATCTCTGCCGTGTATTTGTTAAAAATAGTCGCATTGTCGGCATATACCTCGTAGCCGCGCTGAGAGATAATGTCCTTACCGATGAAGAATGAGTTCATCTGCAGGCCGTCTCCACCCAGTTGGAAGCGTTCAAACGGAGAGAACCCGATCGTGGGGTTATAATATCCGAGGAAGCCGTATTTGGTAGAGAGCTTCAGCACCAGATTACCTACGATTTTCTGATACCAGTCTGCCGTAAACCGGTATTTGTGGTATTCGATCCATTTGTATTTTTCACTTGCGGTTTCATTGCTGAAATCGTCTTTCCCGCTGAAGGCGCTGAACGGCGGAGTCACCTGGAAGGTAAAGGCGATATTCGACCCGCTGCGCGGATACAGCGGCTGATCCACGGAATACCGGGCCAGCACGAATTTCAGGTACAGGTTATTACTGAAACCGTCATTGAAATTCGGGATCAGCGAATATTGTTTCAGCCGGTAATTCTGATAGTTGACGCCATAGGTAAAGATAAAGAAGTCATCCGGCCACTTCATCCGTTTGCTGAGCGATATACCGCCGCCGGCCACCCGCAGGAAGGACGAGTTAGGATCGCCGCTACCCCAGGCCACGCCGGAAAACTTGCTGTACATGAAGCTGGTAGTGAGCGCATTGGGCCTCTTGCCGCCCAGCCAGGGCTCCGTGAAGGATGTGCTGAGTGAATTGTAGTAAGCCCCGTTCGACTGGTAATTGACCGAGAAGCGCTGCCCGTCGCCAACCGGCAGTGGATCCCAGTTTTTCAGCTTGGTCAGGTTCCGTATGGAGAAGTTGTTGAAGATAACGCCGATGTTGCCGTAAAAGCGTACGCCGCCGCCGAAGCCTGCGGAAAGCTGCAACTGATCGCTTGATTTTTCTACAAGGCTGTATTCAATATCCACCGTCCCGTCTTCGGGATGCGGCTTCGGCTGGATGCCGATCCTTTCCTGGTCGAAGAAGTTGAGGTTGGCAATTTCGCGCTGCGAGCGGATCAGGTCGGCACGGCTGAATTTATTGCCGGGGAGCGTACGCAACTCACGGCGGATCACATGCTCATTGGTACGGTCATTACCCGTAATGATCACGTTGCGAATGGTGGCCTGCTGTCCTTCGGTGATACGCATTTCATAGTTGATCGTATCATCCACTACGGATATTTCGATGGGCTGGATATTAAAGAAGAGATAGCCATCGTCCATATACAGGCTGCTCACATCGGCGCCGCCTTCAGGGCTGAGCTGCTTGCCGAGGCGCGCATCCAGCAGTTCCTGGTTATATACATCTCCTTTTTTGATGCCCAGCACGCGGGAAAGTTCTTCACTGGTGTATTTGGTATTACCCCGCCAGGTGATATCGCCGAAATAATAGCGGCTTCCTTCTTTGACCTTCAGGTAAATATTCAGATTGCCGTTGGGGAGCCTGTATAATGTATCTTTTTCGATATCGGCATCACGGTAGCCGAGTGAATTATAATAGGCGATCAGCGTTTGTTTGTCTGTCTGGAATTTTTGCTCATTAAACTTGGAAGAGGCAAATATATTGTAGCGGAAGTATGGGTTCAGCGCTT
>JBEBVQ010000036.1:0-11983 GCA_040392625.1 Taibaiella soli
TCTCTTTATACACAACTCGACAATCTCGAATCAGATGCAGACCTGGAGCGGTTTGCAAATGAGCTGCGCGACCGTTTCGGGTCGCCGCCGCCGCAGGTGACTGCGCTGTTTGTAACGATCCGCTGCCGCCGGATAGCAAGGGAATTGGGCTTTGAAAAGCTGATCCTCAAAAACCGGCAAATGCGGTTATATTTTATCAGCGACCCCGAATCGCCCTATTTCGAGTCGGAAATATTCAACAACATTATGCGCCATATACAGACGCAGGTCAATAATGCCCGGCTAAAGCAGGTGGGGAAGAATTTTATGCTGATCGTGGATGGCATAAACGATATGGATGAAGTGTACCGCTTCCTCGACAGGATAGAAAAGTGATTGGGTGCATTTCAATAAAATTATTTATGTGTTGAATCGTGTATATTTTGTATTTTTATACCCAATAAAAAAATACGAATATTTATGTCTGCCAACACATATGATTATGCAATCAGCGGTGGTACAGAAGGGAAGAGCCGGTTAAATATCCTGGCTTCCATCCTGCATCCTTATACACAGGCATTGCTCGAACAAATGGGCGTACAGCAGGGTGCAACTTTTCTCGATAGTGGTTGCGGGGGAGGCAATGTTGCGATCATGGCGGCGAAAATGGTAGGCAATACAGGTAGCGTGACTGCCATTGATTTTGATCCGGAGATCATCAGACTGGCAGAGATAGACAAGATGCAGGAAAATCTCGGCAATCTGTCCTTTCATGTAAAAAGCTCCTACGATATTGACTACAGCAACGTCTTTGATTTCTCCTATGCCCGCTTTCTGCTTTCACATCTGAAAAACCCGCTGGAGGCACTGCTGCGTATGAAAGATGCAGTGAAGCCCGGCGGTAGGGTCATTGTGGAAGATGTACATTTCAGCGGCCATTTTTGTTATCCGTATCATGATTCATTCGCACATTACCTGGAGTTATATACAACAGTAGTGTCGCGAAGAGGAGGTAATGCAGAGCTTGGGCCGGAGCTTCCCGGATTGTTCCGGCAGGCTGGTATCCGGGAGGTAGGTTTTGATGTCATTCAGCCCTGCTTCGACCGGGGAGAGGGGAAATGGATGGGCTATATTACGCTGGCGCGTATCCGTGACGCGGTGCTCGAGGCAAAGCTCGCAGATACACAGGAGCTGGACAGGCTGCTGCTGCAATTGGAAGAATATACCAGCCGGCCCGATACTATCCTCAGCCTCCCGCGGATATTCCGTGTGTGGGGAATCAAGGAATAATTGAGAATTGAAAATGGAGAATTGAAAATGATCATTCTCCATTTTCAACTTTCAACTTTCAATTCTCAATTATTACCCCTTTAACACTTCCCTTTCTGCGAAAGCAGTCTTTATTTGTTAATTTTGCCCGTTCTGTATAAATCCGGGCAAATATGCGCAGCATCTTCATCAAAGAGATCAATTCGTTTTTCAGCTCTATTGTAGGTTATGTGGCGGTGCTGGTGTTCCTGGTGGCTTGCGGTCTGTTCCTCTGGATACTGCCCGATTCGGGGATCCTGGAATATGGCTATGCAACCCTTGACCGTTTTTTTGAAATGGCTCCCTGGTTCCTGATGCTGCTGATACCGGCGATTACCATGCGTTCCTTTTCCGACGAATTCAGAGGCGGCACCATCGAATGGCTGGCGACCAAGCCGCTCCGGGATACGGATATTATTCTCGGGAAGTACTTTGCCGCCCTCGTGCTGGTACTTTTTGCGCTCCTGCCGACGGTGATCTATGTTTATACGATAGACAATTTGTCCATGATAGCCGGCAGCCTCGACAGCGGCGGTATCATTGGGTCTTACATCGGGCTGATGTTCCTGGCGGCGACCTTTGCTGCTGTCGGGATATTTTGTTCTTCGCTTACAAGCAATCAGGTGGTAGGATTCCTGGTAGCATTGTTCGCCTGCTTTATCTTGTACAGCGGCTTTGATTCATTCAGCAGAATGCCTGTTTTTTCCGGCGGCGCCGATTATTATCTCGGGATGATCGGCATGTCGTTTCATTACACATCCATCAGCCGGGGGGTAATTGATACCCGCGATGTGATCTACTTTTTGTCCGTCATTATTTTATTCATCGCATTAACCAGGATATCCGTCAACAGCCGGACCTGGGATACAGCAATACAGGATTAACTCAATAAGCAATTTAATAAAGGTATGGCAAAGACAGCCTCCCGGAAACGAAAACAACAACAACGACAGGCCTTGCTGCGGCTGCTGATACTGGTAGCGATACTTGTCTGCTGCAATATACTCGCTGTCCGTTTTCATCATAAGCTCGACCTGACTGCCGAGAAGCGATTTACCTTATCTCCCGTAACGAGAAATATGCTGCAGGAAATGAAGGATGTAGCAGTAGTGACTGTGTATTTGCAGGGTGAAGGTTTTCCGGCAGGGCTGCAGCGGCTCCAGGATGCCACACGGGAAAGGCTCCAGTCGTTTCGTGAAATTTCGGACAACCGTGTTGTCTTCCGTTTTATTGATCCGCTTGAAGGGAAGGATGAGAACGAGAAGATGGCCATGTACAAGCAGTTGAGTGATAAGGGTATCTTGCCCGCAGGTATCAACGTCAGTAAAGACGAAAAATATACCCAGCAGATGATCTTTCCGTATGCACTGGTGGCATACAGCGGTCGTGAAATGACCGTACGGCTGCTGGAGAACAGCTCCGGTGTGATCAACCCGGCGGTGATCAGCAGTTCTGAGTCCCAACTGGAATACAAGCTGGCGAATGCGATACATATGTTGTCTTTCCCCGACAAACCGCGCGTCGGGTACCTGGTCGGGCACGGCCAGCCGCTGGGGCCGGAAACTTATGATATGCTGACCACCCTGGCTCAGTATTATCATGTAGATACCATAGACATCCACGATACCTATTACATCCCTTCGCCGGTACGTACCCTGATCATCAACCGCCCTATCCAGCCGTTCGATGACAAGGAAAAGTTCAAGATTGACCAGTATGTCATGATGGGCGGCCGGGTGCTTTGGAACCTGGATATGCTGCATACGCCGATGGACAGCCTGATGCGCTCCCAGCAGTTCCTGGCTATGAACTATGACCTGAACCTCGATGATATCCTGTTCCGGTATGGCGTTCGTGTCAACGCCAACCTGATCGAAGATATACAGTGCAATACGATCCCTGTCGTGAATCCTTCTTCGGATGACCGGGCTGATATTACGCTGCATAACTGGATATACTTCCCTGTGTTTACCCCCTCTTCCCGCCATCCAATTGTGAAAAATATGGATGCCGTGATGAGTGTTTTTGCCAACAGCATAGATACCATTGCCAATCCGGAGATACGCAAGACGATATTGCTTGAGTCTTCCAAATACAGCAGAGTAGCGCCGTCGCCGGTACGGGTAAATCTGGCCATGCTGCGCTTCCAGCCCCGGCCGGAACTCTTCAACAAACCGCATCAGCCGGTGGCCGTTTTGCTGGAAGGCCCTTTCAGCTCCATATTCCGTAACCGGCTGCATCCTGACTTCCTGCGTATCCTCCAGGATTCGTTGAAACGACCATTCAAACCACAAGCAGACAGCTCCGGCAGTATGATTGTGATCTCTGATGGCGATATGTTCCTCAATGATTTTGATACCAGGCGGGGACCGTCGGAGATGGGGTACTGGAAATTTGCCAGCCCGCCGGCGATGTTTGCGAATAAAACATTCTTCCTGAATTGTGTGGAATACCTGACAGATCCGTCGAGCCTCCTTGAGGCGCGATCCAGGGATACCCGTCTCCGCCTGCTGGATGCCGGAAGGGTGCAGCAGGAAAAGAATAAATGGGTCTTTGTGAATGTGGGAGCACCGGTAGCATTGGTATTGGTCTTTGCTTCCGTTTATATGTTCTTCCGCAAGAGGAAGTATGAAGGGAAAATATAAAACTGGTTTGATACAGCGTTATTTATGAAGAAGACATTATTGTACCTGGGGCTGCTTGCCCTGTTGATCATATCCGTATGGTATGTTTTATACAACAACAAGGCCAGTATTTTCGGGCAGGATGAAGCCGGATTTACTGTGAAGGATACCGCGGATATCGGGAAGATATTCCTGGCCAATACAAAAGGGAGCAGCGTACTGCTGGAGCGCACACCTGAAGGCTGGAACGTGAATAAGGATGACAAAGCCATGATCGCTCCGGTAAATACCCTGCTGCGTACGTTGTACAAACAGGTGGCCGATGTGCCGGTGCCGGAGCAGCAGCATAATATGGTTATTACCAATCTTGCGGGCAATAATATCAAGGTGGAGTTGTACGACCGGAAGGGAAAGAAAATGCGCGTGTTTTATGTAGGAGAAGAAGCGTATAACATGTCCGGTACCTTTATGCTCATGGAAGGGGCCGAACGCCCGTATATCGTAAATGTACCGGCATTCAGTGGGGTGCTTACACCCCGCTATTCACCGTACCTGAGGGATTGGCGCGACCGTACGGTATTCGATATCGCAGCAGAGGATATTGAGCAGATATCCGTACAATATATAGACCAGCCGATGCATTCCTTTGTGATGCGCCGGCAGGGCGACAGTATGATGGTCTTTATTGATGCTGCACTGCAGGGTTTGGGAACGCTGAACAGGGACCGGGTGGATGCATACCTCGGCTTCTTCTCTAATGTACAGTGTGAAGGATATACCAACGGCGATGTTTTTATGGATTCGTTACTGACCATAGTGCCGAAGAGGTGTGTTATAGATATTACCGGGAAAAACGGATACACGCAGCAAGTAACCGTATTCTGGCGTCCGCTTGATAAACGCAGCAAGAACCTGGATACACCGCTGCCGGGGCACCCTAATGAATACGATGCCGACCGGTTTTATGCAGTACTCAATAACAACAAAGACACTGCTGTGATACAGCGGATGATATTTGATAAGATATTCAGAAGCGGTTTTGAATTCTTCCAGGACACTCAGCCTGCGGAGGAGCATGAAGTGCATGAGCACAGACATTAGGCCGGTTAGCTAATTAGCTAATTGGCTGATCAGCTAATTGCCTATGGTTGCTTTAGAACAATTGCGTAACTGGTGCGGCGGCACATGGCTTTCCGGCGAAAAAGACAGGAAGGTATCCCAGCTCATAACAGACAGCCGGAAGATACGTCAGCCGGATCATGCACTGTTCATTGCGCTCAGCACGGAGCATCGCGACGGGCACCAGTTTATTCCCGATGCGTGGAAGAAGGGTGTCCGTATGTTCCTGGTGAGCCGGGATATAGATGTCGCCGGTTTCCCGGACAGCAGTTTTATCCGCGTTACAGATACGCTGGCAGCGCTGCAGCAGATCGCCGCCGGCTGCCGCCGTCAGTTTGATATACCCGTCATCGGTATTACCGGCAGCAATGGCAAAACGGTGGTCAAGGAATGGCTGGGGCAGTTGCTGGCCGACCGATACCGTTTGCTGCGCAGCCCCCGGAGTTACAATTCGCAGATCGGTGTGCCGCTCTCTGTATGGCAGCTTGGCCCGGAACATCAGCTTGCCGTTTTTGAAGCGGGCATTTCCCGTCCGGGTGAAATGGATCGTCTCGAGAAAATGATACAACCGGATATCGGGATCGTCACTAATATCGGAGCGGCGCATTCTGAAGGGTTTACGGATACACGGCAGAAGATCCATGAGAAGCTGCTGCTGTTCCGCCATGCAAAGCAACTGATCTATTGTCCTGATGATCCGGTTTTGCATGATTGTGTGCAATCGCTGGTGCAGAGATTGCAGGCAGGAGATGATCCTCATGTCCTGCAGACCTTTACCTGGTCGCGTGTGCATGATGATGCAGATCTCCGGATTACTGCGGTTGTGCCGGAATCGCAATACACCCGTATCAACGGAATATACCACGGTACGGAACTGTCTATACGGATTCCTTTTTCAGATGCGGCGTCTGTAGAGAATGCGATCCATTGCTGGTGCGTGCTGCTGCTGCTGCAATTACCGTATGCGTATATCACTACGGCTATGGAGCATCTGCAGCCGGTGGCCATGCGGCTGGAGCTCCGCCACGGGATCAATGGCTGCACGATTATCAACGACACATACAATTCCGATCTCACTTCATTCAACATTGCGCTGGATTACCTGCAGCAGCAGCGGCAGCACAAAAAGCACACCGTCATATTATCGGACATGCTGCAAACGGGTAAACCGGATGAGGAGCTTTACCGTGAAGTCGCGGATGCGTTATCAAGACGGGGTGTGCAACGTTTTATCGGTGTTGGCGAAGGGTTGCATGCACACCAGGAACTTATCCGGGCGCACAGCGAGATTGAAAGTGTTTTTTTTCATTCAACGGGAGAATTGCTGCAGCATATGCACCGGCTTCAGTTTGAGCAGGAGGCTATTTTGCTGAAAGGCGCCAGGCCGTTCGGCTTTGAAAAAATATCTGCCCTGCTGGAGCAGGAGATACATCAGACTGTGTTATCGGTCAACCTTTCGGCAGTGATGCACAACCTGAATGTTTTCCGGAAACACACTGCGGCAGGTGTGAAGATCATGGCGATGGTGAAGGCATTTTCTTACGGCAGCGGCAGCTACGAGATTGCGCATATGCTGCAATATGCCGGCGTGGATTACCTGGGTGTTGCTTATACTGATGAAGGCGTTGAGCTACGGAAAGCAGGGATCATCTTGCCCGTCATGGTCATGAGCCCCGATGCCGGCTCATTTGACCGTATGATCACCTGGAAGCTGGAGCCTGAAATATTCAACTTCCGTTCGCTGGAAGCATTTACACGAGTTGCTGCATCCTTGCAGGCCCGGCAGTTCCCGGTACATATCAAGCTCGACACAGGTATGCACCGGCTGGGCTTTCTTCCTGCAGAGATTGAAAGGCTGATTGACACACTCCGGCATAACGAACAAATACGCGTAGCCAGCATCTTCAGCCATCTTGCAGCCAGTGAAGAAGCGGGCCAGGATGAATTTACGAGGCAGCAGGCATCCGCATTCCGGCAGATGAGCGATAAGCTGATCGCTGCGTTGGGCTACACACCGCTCCGGCATCTGTGTAATTCGGCTGCGATCATACGGCATGCAGATCTTCATTTTGACATGGTGCGCCCGGGGCTTGGTTTGTATGGCATAGACAGCAGCGGTGTGTTGGTGGGACAATTGCAGGAGGCTGGTATTTTGTACACTTCTATTGCCCAGATAAAGGAGATACCGGCAGGCGATACGATCGGGTACAACCGCCGTGGTAAGGCTGTTACGGATATGCGGATCGCGGTGATCTGCATTGGTTATGCAGACGGCTATCCGCGCGCCTTGGGCAATGGTAAAGGATATGTGCTGATCCACGGCAGGAAAGCAGCGATTACCGGATCCGTTTGTATGGATATGTGTATGGTGGACGTCACGGATATTCCCGAAGCGAAAGAGGGCGATGAAGTGATCGTATTCGGGCCGGAGCTGCCGCCCGGACAATTGGCAGCATGGGCGGGCACCATTCCTTATGAAATAATGACGGGTATATCGCAGCGGGTGAAACGGGTGTATGTCAACGAAATATGATCAATTAGCTAATTGGCTAATCTGCTGATTAGCTAATCTCCTCATTCCACCAATGCAGCACCAGCAATGCCCACACACGATTGTACAGATAGGTCTTCCCTCCTGAATATTGTTGCAGTAAAGTTGATACGTACTCCGGGCGTACCCATCCCGCATCGGCTACATTTTTTTTGTCCAGGTATTTCTCTACAAGCGGTTTAAGGTCTGTGCTCAGCCAACGGTTCAGCGGAATGGCGAAGCCGCGTTTGGGTCTTTCGAATATGCTGCGCGGCACCATGTCGTAGAGTACTTTCTTCATCAGGTATTTGGCGCCGTATCCTTCTTTTATTTTCATAGAGAGCGGCAGATTCAATGCGAACTGTACCAGCTCTTTATCGAGCAGCGGCACGCGTGTTTCCAGCGAATAACGCATACTTGCTCTGTCCACCTTCACCAGCAAATCGTCTTTCAGGTAATGTTCCAGATCCCAGAATGCCTGTTCTTCCTGGGGCGAGCCTTTGCCCGGTAGCCGGTTGAAGGCTGCGAAGTCGAAATCCGGCCGGGTTAAAATTTTTTGAAGTTCCTGTTCGCTGAAAAGATATTGCTCTTGCGAGAAAATATGGGAAGGGATTCTTGCGCTATCCGGGTAATTGAATACCTGGCCTGCGCGCTGATAGCGTTCCGGCATGAGGCGTCCTGCCAGGTACAGCGGCTTGCGCAGCAGGCGGATCTTTGGGTCATGCAGCCGTCTTGCCCAAGTGTACATGCCGTAGCCCTGGAATAATTCGTCTCCGCCGTCGCCGGACAGCGTTACGGTAACGTGCTGCCTTGCCAGCCGCGATACCAGCATGGTCGGGAATGCGGAAGAATCGGCGAACGGCTCATCGTACACGGAGATAAATTCCGGGATCAGTTCCAGTATATCATCCTGCTTCACCCTGAAAAGATGGTGGTCGGTCTGCAGGTGTCCGGCAACCTGCTGTGCATACGCGGATTCATCGAAAGCGGCTTCTTCAAACCCGATGCTGAATGATTTCACTTTGCCGGGATTGATCCGGGATGCAACCGCTGTAACCAGGCTGGAGTCGATACCGCCGCTCAGGAAAGTACCCAACGGTACATCGCTGATCATTTGCCTTTCTACAGCAGCAAAAAGCTTTTCCCGGTATTGTTGTAAGGCAGCGGCTTCGTTGGTTACGGGATCAGCCAGGTAATAGTCTGAAGCTTGCCAGTAAGGTGTTTGCGTCCATTGACCTGTTTTGGTTTCCAGCATGCCGTAGTGGCCGGCCGGGAATTTCTCTATCCCTTCATAAATAGTTGCCGGCTCCGGGATGTACCCGAGATGCAGGAAATAAGGGATCGCTTTCCTGTTGATGGGTAATCGCTGCGCATGCTTTGCCTGTACCAGCGCCTTCAGTTCGGATGCCCAGGAGAACCGGCTTTCATCCCGGTGTATAAACAATGGTTTGATACCGAGGTGATCGCGGCAGAGCCAGATCTTTTCTTCGACGGTATCGTAAATAGCAAAGGCAAATATTCCGTTCAGCCATTTGAATGACTCAGCGCCAAAGCGGGCGAATAGTTCGAGGATCACTTCCGTATCGCTTCCGGTTTTCCAGTGGAATTGCGGTAGCTTTTGCCGCAATTCCCGGAAGTTGTAAACTTCTCCGTTATACACCATTACATAACGCCCGTCGGCGCTGTGCATGGGTTGGTTGGCAATCTCCGACAAGTCTATTATGCTGAGACGACGGTGCCCGAGGAAGACATTGCCGCGGTCGGAGGTATAGCACCCTCCGCTATCGGGCCCTCTGTGGTGAAGGGAATCTGTGGCATTTATCCATTCGGATGAATCTGTGTGCACGGAAGAAACCGCACCGAAAATACCGCACATGGTTTAGCAAGTCAGTTGAGATGGCAAGGTATGAAATTTGAAAATTTGAAAATGAGCTAATTTGAAAATGTCCATATTGAAACGATCATTTTTAATGTGCCAAATGTGGGGAATGTGTTTATCACATTTCCCACATTCAACACATTTGTCACATTTTTACGATCGAATAATATCAATCGCGCGGGATCATTAGCATATCATCTGATTATCTCATTAGCTAATTTAAAACCCGCCTTCATCATCCCTTTGCCGGATATTATCCCGGTCGGGGACAGTCTGTCCGTTATCCCGGCGGCGACCATTGAAGGATTTTGCTTCCGATCTGCCGATCCGCCAGGTGAAGGTCAGGTTGGCCACACGGGTTTCACGGTCGCGGTAGATGGTCTGGTAATAAACCGGCATGTCGAAGATATTCGTGTATTTGCGTGTATTGAAAATGTCCGATACGTTAAAGACGATCGTTCCGCGGTTATCTGCAAAATTTTTCCGCACGGCAATATCAAGCCACCACAGGGATGTAGTAGTGTTTTGCAGCGATACGGTGGGGGCTTCGTAGGTGCCGTTGAGCTGTACGGAAAACTGCCGGGGCAGCCGCACGCTGGTATTGGCCTTGCCAAACCAGCTAAAGCCCTTATTATTGACTTGCGGGGCGATGTTGCTTCCGTTTATGATATTCTGGAAGAAATTGAAATTGGCGGTAGCTTCCCATATGGGCAGTATTTGTGCGCGACCGGTTAGTTCAAGTCCGTATGTAGTGCCGCTGTTCAGGTTGCGGGGCTGGCGGAAAGATGTGCCGTCTTCATAAAATACCCGGTAGCGTTCAATCAGATTTTGCGTGTGCTGGTAGTAAGTGCTGACCAGCAGGTTGTGCCCCTGCGTTGATTTGTGGTTTACGCTCAGTTCGATGTGGTCAATAAATTCCGGTACCAGTCCGGGGTTGCCGATGCTTGTATCCAGCGGATCCGAAATATCCACGAATGGCATGAGGTTCCAGAAGCTCGGCCGGTTTACCCGGCGGGTATAGCTCAGTTGCGCCTGCTGTTTGTCATTCAGTTGATACGAGAAAAACAGGGAGGGGAACAGGTTCAGGAAATCATTGAAATATTTCTGTCCGCTCAGCGCCAGCGTGGAGCCTTCATAGGTGGCATATTCCAACCGGAGACCGGCCTGGTAGCCAAACTTCCCGATCTCGCCGGTGTAGCTGGTATAGGCGGCATAGATATTCTGCTTGTAATTAAAATTATTCAGCAGCGTAGAGTCGGTTTCCGGCGCCCTTCCGGGAAAGGAAATAGTGGGCTGATTATCTGACCGGAAAGAATAAAGCTGCGCTTTGGCGCCGGCGTCCAGCCTGCCGTTCAGGCTTGCGACCGGCATGGTATAATCGGTCTGGGCGTTCAGGCTGTTGTTGCCGCCGCTGCCAGGCGCATTTTGCAGGACGGGGCCGGAGCGTAAAATCTCATCCCGGTCATAATCGCTGGTAATGTATTCCTGTTCGCGGCTATTGCTGCTATATACATAAGTGACATTGGCGGTAAGCTCCTGTTTCTCCCGCAGGAATTTATGCTTGTAATCCAATGAGGATGAAAGCGAGCGGGAGGACATGCGTGTATCGGTTTCCCGGATTTGTCTGCCCATACGTACGCCGTCGCTGCTGTTACGGCTATAATCGGCAGTACCGTTGTTCCCGAAGCTGCGTATGTTCAGGTTTTCGGTGAGCGTAAAGGAGTTACGTTCGTTCATGATATACTCGACGCCTCCGGTTGTAAACCAGCCCAGGTATTGCCGGTTGCGGTCCTCTTCTGTGCGGAAGAATGTATCGTTCAGTATCCCCGTTTCGTCGTAAAACCTGTTCTCCCGTTTTGTTTCGGTATAATCATGTCTTCTGTTTGAGCGAAAGCTGCTGTTGGCGAAAAAGTTCCATTTATCATTCCGCATATTCAGGTTGATACTGCCGTTGTACTTATCGCGTGTTCCGGCGCCGAGGGAGGCGCTCCCGTGTATGCCGAATTTCCGGTCTTTTTTTGTGACGATATTGATGATGCCGCCCATTCCCTGTGCATCATATTTTGCAGACGGATTGGTGATCACTTCCACGCTTTCTATCCCTGATGCGGGTAATGACTGTAAGGCGCTGGCGGCATCACTGCCCAGCAGGGTGGCCGGTTTGCCGTCTATCAGCACTGTTACGTTGGAGCGGCCGCGCAGGCTTGGGTTCCCATCATTGTCAATGGACACCGAAGGCACGTTTTGCAATACATCGGCTGCCGTGCCGCCCGCGGTGGTAATATTTCTTTCTACATTGAAGGTCTTTTTGTCCATGCTCAATTGCATGGCGGCACGTTCGGCGACCACTTCCACGCCTTCCAGCCGCAGCGCCGATCCTGTCAGGGTGATCGTGCCGAGATCCCTGGTCATGGCGTCGGGGCGTATGCTAATGTTTTGGAGTGTTTTTTCGGTGAAGCTGATCGCGCTGATCCGGAGGGTAAAGGTACCGGCTCCTGTGGGCGTGATGAGGAAGCGGCCGTTTTCATCTGTGAGGTTGCCGTT
>JBEBVQ010000037.1:0-11972 GCA_040392625.1 Taibaiella soli
CGGTACCATAACCAATCATATTCCGGAAGGGCACGATACGGCAAGGGCAGCGCTCGCCGGACAGTTTCCTCTGGATACCGGCAAGACCTGGATCTATTTCCTCGGCGCCATGAATTATTCCCCAAATATCGAAGCGGCAAAAAATATCCTCCACGAAATCGTACCCCGGCTGGAAATGCTCCGGAAAGACGACTACCAGATACTGATCGCAGGCAAAGGATTGCCGGAATCATTGCAGCAAACCATAGCCGTGACCGGCAATATTACCTACCTCGGATTTCTGCCGGAGGTAGATACCTTCCTGAAAGCCTGCGACATCATGATCAACCCTATGCTCACGGGTGGGGGCATCAAAACAAAAGCGGTGGAAGCGCTGGGGTACAGCAAAACGATGATCAGCACCACCTATGGCGCCGCCGGGATTATACCGGAAGTTTGCGGCAGCAACCTGCACATCGCGCCCGACAACGACTGGGATGCTTTCACAGACAAGCTGGCTGCAGCAATGGATCAGCCGCAGCCTGCCATACCGCCGGCTTTTTATGATACTTATTATTGGGGCAATATCGCAAAAAAGGTCGTCCGCATTATGCAGCAGACGGCACATGTCAATCGCCGGTAAAAGCGTAACGGACCAGATTGGCGCCCATCTGCAATGCCTGGATATGCTTTGCAGCAGGGTTATTATGCACCTCGGGGTCTTCCCAGCCGTCGCCCAGATCGCATTCGGTGGAATAAAAACAGACCAGCCTGCCATCCAGGATCAATCCGTATCCCTTAGGCGGCTTGTTATCGTGCTCATGTATCTTGGGCAGGCCGTTGGGGAAAAAAAAAGGCTGCCGGTAAACCGGATGTGAAAAAGGCAATTCCACAAAATCAAGACCGGGGAACACCTGCTTCATCGCCGGCCGTACATATTCATCCAATCCGTAGTTATCGTCAATGTGCAAAAAGCCGCCGGCTTCGAGATAAGTACGCAAATTTTCCGCTTCCGCATCGGTCAGCGCCCAGCGGCCATGACCGGTCATGTGGACGAACGGGTAATTGAAGAGCTCGGGGCTGCCTACCTCCACCTGCGCTTCCTCCGGTTCGAGACGCATGCTTAACTGCCGGTTACAAAATGTTGCAAGGTTTTTCAATGCAGTAGGGTTCGCGTACCAGTCCCCGCCGCCGCCATATACCAGCAGGGCGAGCTTCAGCGGCCGGGCGACTACCTCCGTACCCATCAGATGGAACAGCAGAAAAAAAGCAAAGACGTATTTAAGCAGTTTCATGGTTTATCAGATTAAAATAAACACAGGCCGCCATAGCAGCCGTCTCTGTACGCAGCCGGGTGCTGCC
This sequence comes from Taibaiella soli, assembly GCA_040392625.1. Classification (GTDB taxonomy): domain Bacteria; phylum Bacteroidota; class Bacteroidia; order Chitinophagales; family Chitinophagaceae; genus JBEBVQ01. The sequence continues at coordinate 1,342 of JBEBVQ010000037.1, forward strand.
GAGCGAGATACCGACAAAACCTGCCTCATCGCATAAGGCAATCTCTTCAGGAGTAAAATCTCCCTCGGGGCCAATCAGCACCAATGTTTCTTCGTATGGTTTTAATGCCGCTGACAATGGGATCCGCGGTGGAGATGACATGCAATGCGCCATCAGCTTCTGCCCTGCATCTTTGTATTGATCCAACAGTTGCGATAAAGAAACAGCTTCCGTCAAAGCGGGCAGGTAATGCTGCTGCGATTGTATCATTGCAGCCGCAAGGATATTTTTCCAGCGGTCGTAACGGATCTTGTCCCGTTCCGTGCGGGCAGCCATTACAGGAATGATGGTATGTACTCCCATTTCCGTCATTTTCTCCAGCAGCCATTCATTGCGCCCTGCATGTTTTGTGAAAGCGACTGCCATATGGAGGTAAGGTTTTCTCCGCGTATGGAGCGTGACGTCCTGCAGTTGCACCATGCATCGTTTCTTATCTGCGCTCAATATACCTGCGGTTGCGCTTCGTCCGTTACCATCAGAAATTGTCAGCAGGTCTCCGGGCTGCATACGCAGCACCTGCACGATATGGCGTGAAGTATCTTCATCCAGTTGCAACCGGTCGGAAGCAGTGAGCGTAACAGGCTGATAGAATTGCGGCAGCAAAAGACGTAACGTTAAAACAACGGTGCAAGATACTGCATTCCGGAGCTAATTAGCCAATTAGCTGATGAGTCAGTTAGCTGATTATCCCTTGCGATTGACATTAGCTAATCAGCTAATTATCACATTAGCTGATTAAGCGATCGTCACCTCAGCACCATTTGTTTTTCCGTGATCATTCTCCTGAGATTGATCAGGCCGTAACGCATGCGCCCCAATGCCGTATTAATGCTGACACCGGTAAGCCGGGATATTTCCTTAAAGCTCAGGTCGCCATACATGCGCAGGATGATCACTTCACGCTGCTCTTCGGGCAATGCTTCCATAAGCTGGCGAACGCGGGTATGGGTTTGGCGCCGTTCCAACGCAGTTTCAGGACTTTCGTGCGCGTAAGCAAATAAAGCTGCGATATCCCGGCCGTCAGGCAATGTAACAGGCACCTGCTGGCGCACCCGGCGGAAGTGATCCATACAGAGATTGTGCGCTACACGAATTGCCCAGGGGAGGAATTTCCCTTGTTCGCTGTAACGGCCTTCCCGCATGGTCCGGATCATTTTCAGGAATGCATCCTGGAAGAGGTCTTCCGCAAGATATTTATCACGCACCAGCATAAAGATGGCCGTATAGACCTTATCCTTATGGCGCAGGATCAGCGTCTGCAAGGCTTCTTCTTTACCTTCTAAAAATGCACGTATCAGCGCTGCGTCTGATAATTGTTGGAGTGATTGCATACACTGCTACCTTTAATATTAAAATACTTATCACGTCATGAAATAAACAACGGATGAATAACAGGTAGAGATATGCTCGTATAGCAGATGATTTTTGAGTTCGTCAATGCAGCTTATGGCTGCGATCTTTGCAAAGAAGTTAAAATAAATCAGAGCGCCAAATAAACAGATGATTTTTTTGCTGATTAACTTATTGTTAACTGCCTGCTATTGAAAGACGCAAGTTTTGGATAAAAGGTTAGGGTATTGATAAATTAATTTTCAGATAAACAAGATGACATTTATTTACATTAATTTACGAATAAAAAAAACAACACACTTAATACAAAGCCCCTTACATGAAACATTTTCACATAAGGGGCTTTGCATCATAAACATCACTAATTCCTGTTACCGGCTGCGCTTCACGAACATTTCTCTACTAATCAACAGCCCGTCCTTATCCGAAATCATAGCAATATAAATGCCTTCCGGGAAATGAGCTACGTCAATCTGAAACCCTGCTCCATCATATTGCCCCAGGATCCGCCCTTCCATGCTATACAAACTTACCGCAACAAAATCTGCGGATTCGATATGCAAAACATCGGAAACCGGATTGGGATAAACGCGGATTGTTGAGGTCAATACACCTGAAATACCGAGGCGGATCTTTTCAACCGGGGAAATACTGACACAACCATTGGAGTCTGTAATCTGAACTGAATAATCACCGTCACTATCTGGTTCAAAAACGCTGCTTGCTCCACTTGTACCCGGCACAGGCTGACCGTTAATGAGCCATTGATAAGATACATACCAGTCGTCAGTATATAGTTTTTCCCCATCGCGGCTGATGGACACAGATGGCAATGGATGAACGGTCACAGTAGCCACGTTAGAACTATCCATACAGCCAGGTACAGCCGAGCGTTCTGCCACCACATAATAATTGCCGGAAGTAGATACATTCATAAAATCGGTAGTTACCGGGAGCGGGACGCCTCCGTTTTTCCAGAGATATTCAAGTCCCGTTTCCGATGATTGAGCTTCAAAACGGACGGATGTGCCCTCACAAAAGGCTGTATCACCGGGAACAATGCTCACAACGGGAGGCTGATAAACAGTCACCGACAGGAAATCCGAGCTATCGCGGCAATTGTTTCCGTCTGTAACCACCACGTAATAGATGCCTGTAATACTTGCCGTATAGCTGATACCGCTGCCGACAGCACCAAAATCATCTTTCCATTCGTAGCTATATCCCGGGCCGGTATTTGCAGTGAGCAGCGTATCGTCACCTGCACACAAAGACACCGGGGATGTTGCTGAAAGGGTCACGACCGGTCGGCTATACACGGTAACACTGATACTTTGCGAGGTGCCTGAACAACCAGCAAGACTGTTGCGCACCACCATAGAGCCTGTATAAGTACCCGGCGCAGCACCAGCGGGGATCACAAGGCTCACTGAACTGCCCGAAAGGGCTGCATTTACCACATTCGCAAATCCTTCAGCAGTCGCCGCCGTGCCCCATGAGATGCTATACTGATCCGGATTGCCGGTAGCGGTAAACGGTAATGATGCACCCGTCACACCGGCACATACCGACGGAGCAGCACCAATACTTAAAGATGGCTGATTTATCACCGTTACGCCGATATTGTATTCCTGGCTCACACATCCTGTAGTGGTATTACGTACCGTGAGCTTGCCGGTGTAAGTATTTTGCGTGGCTGTTCCGGGCACCGCAATATTGATAGAGCCGGAAGGAAGTGCAACATTGGTCACATTGCCAAATCCAGCGCTGACAGCCGCAGCATCCCATGTAATACTATACTGACCGGGGTTGCCGGTAGCGCTGCTGTAAGATATAGAAGCTGATGAAGCGCCTACACATACAGTCGGATTGGCTCCCAGTATGATCGAGGGGCGGGCTATTACTTCCACGCGAAAGGTCTGGTATCCGGTGCCCGAACATTTGGTGGATGTGTTTTTTATATACAGCCTGCCATCGTATGTTCCCGGAGCAACATTTGCCGGCACGGGTACCGCGATCGGAGCGCCCCCGGAAGGAAATGAAGCATCCGTCACTGTAGAAAAGCCTGCCAATCCCGCAGGAACTTCCCAGGCGATGCTGTACTGATTGGGATTGTTCGTTACTCCCGTATATGTCAGCGAGGCACTCGTAACACCCGCGCATACCGAAGGACTGGCTCCCAGCGTGATGGTTGGTAAAGGGTTGATTGTGATATTAAAATCGTAACCGTCACTTACACAACCTGTGGCACCGTTCTCTATAGTCATTGTGCCAGTGTAAACATCCGGTGCGGCATTCTGAGGGATAGGCACACCGAGCGGGCTGCCCCAGAGTGCATCTTTTACAATATCTGTAAACCCGGCGTTAGCTGCTTTCGTCTTCCATTTTATACTAAAATTGCCCGCAGCGCCTGTTGAAGTATAAGGCAGGGCAAGCTGCGTAGTACTGCCAAAACACAAGGAAAGATCCATAACGCTGTTAATTACAGGCCGTTCCTTTATCTCCACACTGATGTTGTAAGTATTGCTTACACAACCTCCGGTACTGTTACGCACAGTCAACTGCCCGGTATATGTCGTATTTGCAGCAGCGGCAGCAGGGATCGGTATATTGATTGAACCGGAAGGAAGTGTTGCATTAGTCACGCTTGCAAACCCGATATTTATTGCACTTGTTCCCCAGGCTATGCTGTATTGATCCGGATTACCGGTGGCGCTGCTATAAGACAAGGAAGCAGTTGCCGTGCCGATACATACCGAAGGATTCGCTCCTACTGTAATAGACGGCGGCGTCAATAAGCTGATACCCAGGTCGTCACTGAAGATATTCCCATTTGCATGATACCTTACAACACGGATTTTATAATTCCCTCCCGCAGTGAGCGCACCTCCGGGTATGGCAGCAGTCAGGGGAGAACTGCCGCCAGTACCGATTACAACAGGACTTGCAAAAGATCCGGAAGCATTGCTCAGCTCCACTGTAAAAGTCTGAGCGCCGGAAAACCCGGAAGGGGTAAACGTAACACTCAGGGAGTGGGCTACATTAGGACACAAAGATGCGGGCGCCAATGATACCAACTCTATCTCAGGAGGAGATGCGGGTGTGTATGTGATGCGGATCATTCCATCGCCGCCCGTACCGCCTGCAACAGAAACAAAAGTGGCACTGTATCCACCGCCGCCACCGCCGCCGGGCGCCCCTCCAGGTTGTCCTGCTGCGTCAACATACGTATCAACCGAAGCCGATTTACTATTCCCACCATTACCGCCTCCGGCCGCGGCCGCAGCAACAACATAACTTGTTGTATTGGTACCAGTCGCTGCCGAACCTGCCGCGGAACCGCCGCCGCCGCCATCTCGGTATGATCCGGAGGTTCCTCTGTTAGCTCCGGATCCACCTGAAAAAACAGCTTCATTCCCTTTACAATCAGCAGAATTCCCTCCTGCCCCTCCAAAGTTTCCGGCACCCGATACACCGCCCTTAGCCAGGACTGATACAGCGTCCAAAAACCAGGAATCTCCGCCCGGATCCGTAGTGGCGCTACCAGCACCGACCTCATAAGATATCACATCGCCCGGAGCTACCGCCAGTTTACTTCTGGCATAAGCACCACCACCACCACCGGCCTTTCCTCCTGCTGAGGGGGAGCTTGCGCCGCAGCCGCCACCGCCCCAGGCTTCAACGACTACCTCCGTAACACCTGCCGGCACCGTCCAAGTGCCGGCGCCCGGGGTTTTAAACTCTGCTGTTACCTGGCCATTCGCGGAGCTATACATCACCATTAAAACAGACATCAATAAAGCCCACCGGCTCCCCTCACGAAACAAACGACGCTTCGCCGATGCACAATACTCTAACAAACAATCCTTCATGTATATTTTTTTAAATGTCAAAAAATAAATATCAATCAGAATGCCCGCACTTGGGCAAGCCCTACTGCCGCACTACTTTTCCGGTATGTATCAGTCGCCCTTCCTGGTCATAAGCCATCAGCAGGTACATGCCTTTGGCAATCCCCCTCAGGTCCATCGTTGCAGGGAGCGTAGCTTCAGCAACCCGCTTGCCTGCCAGATTACAAAGCGCCATACGACCGCCGGGAATCGTGGATACAACATGGAGCACATCATGCGCAGGATTGGGATAGACAGTTATTTGTGCAGCTTTGTGGTTCGGATCATTTACAGACACATTATTGACCGTATAAACCGCAGAGGTGTCAATACAGCCATCCGGCTGCGAAACGACTACCTGATAATCTCCGTTTTCAATGGCAATATGTATCGGAAAAATCGCTCCTGTTATAGTATCACCATCCAGCAGCCAGCGGTAAGTGGCGTAAGGCTGCATAGTAGCCAACGTGTCTTTAGACACTGTAATCATCGGATCCAGATCCCGGATCTGAAGGTCGAGTGTAACCAGGCTGTCACAGCCGTAGATATTCCGGAACATATGAGTATATATTCCCGAAGTATAGTAAACATTGTCGCTGAATGTAAAGGAATCGCATGTCGTTACTTGTACAAACGAAGGAGCGGATTTATCATCGCAACCGAATTTCAGTATAAATACGTCCGTGTTACCAATTCCCCGCAAATCGACAGAAGTAGCGCCGATGGTAATGTTTCCGGAACCCGTGTGAACACCTGCTGCGTAGAGCGCCCCGTATTCGCCTGGCGCCAGCGCCCTGATATGCCCATCGCCGGATCCGTTTCCGGTTGCCCAGATATAATCTCCGTTACGATCATATTTTGCCAGAAAAAATTCAGTTGCTGATCCGGAAGAGATCAGGCTCGCCGTGTTGTTCGGATCAGGATCAAAATCCACTGTTCCGGTATAGCCGCCTCCCACATAAAGATTGGCTGCTTTATCTATGGCCAATGCCATCCCCATATCCCATCCGGTACTTCCAAAAGTATTCACCCAGACAAAGTTTCCTGCACTGTCGTATTTGCTCAGGAAAACGTCCGAAAGGTTATTGGAGGTCATGTTGGCAACACTCACCGGATCGGGATCAAAATCGACGGTATATTGGAATCTGCCGGTCAGGTAAACATTGGCGCTGTCATCCAACACCAGCCCTGACGCATAATCATCTTCAGCGCCACCTAAAGCAAACGCCCGGATAAAAGCTCCTTCCCTGGTAAGCTTACACAAAAAGACATCTTTAAGACCGCCCGTAGAAGTCAGGTTGTAAGTACCGAGACCGGGATTAAAGTCCACAGTTTCCTGGAAGCTGCCGGTGATATATACATTGTTAGCTCCATCTGCCTTCACAGCATAACCAATAGACTGGTGCTGTCCTTTAAATGAGCGCGCCCAGACATAATTTCCCGAAGGATCATACTTCGCCACAAAAATATCGTGTGCGCCGTAAGCTGCAGTAAGTGTTGTCTGTTGCGGCCCCGGGTCAAAGTCAATAGCGCTGGCGAAGTCACCGGTGATCAGTATATTACCATCTGTATCTATTGCGATGGCTCGCCCGCTTGCATATCCGAAGGTGGCAGAAGAGGGCACCCCTGCATCTTTAGCCCAGATAAAATTACCGGCGGTATCCATTTTCAGCAGGAACATGCTGGTACTTCCTGTAGATAAAGTGGTGAGCACATGCATACGCAGCGGATCAGGGTCAAAGTCAACATTTCCCTGGTAATGACCGGTCACATAAATGTGTCCGGATGTGTCAGCCACTACTGCATAAGCATGTTGCTGACTCAGGCCGCCAATAGATTTCCCCCACAGGAAATTCCCTGCTTCATCCGTCTTCGTGATAAAGATATCCGCGCCGGCCTGAGACCCCAGGTCGAAGACACTGGTATCCGGGTCCGTGAGCCGGGTCGACAAAAAATTCCCGACAGCATATACATTACCCGCAGGATCGGAAGCAACTCCATTCACTAACTCCTGCGATTCTCCGCCGAAGCCACGCCCCCAGTCAAGCAACTGAGCAGAAACCGGCAGTGAGAAACCGGCCACAAAACAAAAAATAAAAAAATAGTACGTTTTTTGCATAACATATAATTAAATCATCAAACCGGAAGATTAGTGAAGCCCTATTGCAGATTTGCGAGTCCGGTCACCAGAATATAATGCAAACGTACCTTTAGATACCGGAATATGGTTTTCGGAATTTACAGCAATTTTGGGCTAATCCGGTCTTACGAACGATAACCGGGATATATCAGTCATGTATTTTGTAGCTTTATCCTGGGCGCATACATAAATTAACTACCAGGCTTAATGGGAAAACAATCATTATTCGTGTCGCTGATTCTCATATGCTCATGGTATGAGGCAGTTGCAGTGCCCCGGCAATTATCCCTCACGGAACAACGAGACACCGCGCTCATCATACAACTCATTGATGAAGCCCGCCCTATATTGCACCGCAGCCCGGACAGTGCGCTCAATATCCTGCGCCAGGCGCTGGCCATCAGTCAGCGGATCAACAGCAACGATGGCAAATGTCTCTGCTACGCTTTTATCGGGCTTGCCCTGAATAATGAAGGGAAAAGAGATGAAGGCTTTGCCTACTACAGCAAAGCGCTGCCTTACTGTCTGAAGCCACAGTACAAGATCGGTGCACTACCTAATTTGTATATCAATATAAGTTCCAGCTATTTCAACAGCGGCGACCTTGACAGCTCAATCGTTTATAATTACAAAGCGCTGAGTTACCTGCAGGAGCACCAGCCGGAGAGCAACAATATCGCAATCGTGTACAGCAATCTGTCTGCGGTGTACAGCAGCCAGGGCAACTACGAGAAAGCGCTCCGTTTTGCAGGGATGGCCGACAAGATCGCTACGGAACGGAATGTACCGCTGGCCCAGGTTCCTGCACTGATCAACATGGGCAATATGTATGCCGTACTGGACGAACCGGACAGTGCACTGTACTGCTTCGAGAAAGGCCTGGAAGTGGCCCGCCTGAACGGATACATAGACCGGGAACAAACGCTGCTTTGCAGCATCGGGGATATGATACTCGAAGCGGGAGATCCCCATAAAGCAATACATTACTACAAGCAAGCCCTCAGCCTGGACAACGAAAGCAATATATACTACGGGTCGATAGTGCCGGGATATCATCTGGGAATTGCCTATTTCCGGACAAAGCGATATGCAGCGGCCGAGCAGGTGCTCTTAAAAGCCATACAGATAGCCGAATCAACCGGTCTCAACATGAACAAATATATTGCGCACTATACGCTTTCAGAAATTTATGAAACTACCGGCAGGTATAAAGCATCATTAGGACAAAGAAAAACAGGAGAGCTGCTGAGAGACAGTCTGTACAACGTTGAAAAAACAAAGGCGATCAATGAAATTGAGCACAAGTATAACATCGCACAAAAAGACAAAACCATAGCGCAACACAAACTGAAAATGGCACAGCAGCAGCGGCATATCGAAAAGATAACTTTGCTTACAGCCGGAGGTATCGTAGTTGTCATACTTGTGTCCAGCATTATTTTCATTGTTTACCGCAACAGAAGAAGGAGCGAACGAAAAGAAGAAGAACTGGAGAAGCTAAAGGCACAGATGACCGGGGAAGAAAGTGAAAGGAAGCGGATATCACGGGAACTGCACGATGGTATCGGCGGATTGCTCACCAGTGCACGGCTCAATATTCAGAATATGAAAGACAAATACACTGACTCCCAGCAATCCGATCTCCGGAACCTGTCTGAATTATTGACACAAGTAAGCACTGAAGTGCAGCATACGGCACATAACCTGATGCCGGATGTGCTGGAAGAGCGGAACTTATGGTTTGCACTAAGCGCCTACTGCGACCAGGTGGAACGGTCATGGAAGATACCCATTGAACTGCACACAATGGGAGACGCAGGACTGCTTAACAGTTCTATATCGCTTCCGTTATACAGGATCGCACAGGAGCTTGTGCAGAACGCAGTGAAACATTCCGGCGGCAGTGAGATATTTGTACAGGCCCGTATAGACATAGAAACACAGCGCGTCCTTTTGTCTGTCGAAGACAATGGCAAAGGGTTCGATACTGCTGCAAATTATAACGGCTTAGGCCTTAAAAGCATAAAGGAACGGGTAAAGGTACTCAACGGCTTTATATCAATTGCTTCAGGAAAAGATATAGGCACTACGATATTCATTGACATAGACCTGAGAAATCTGAACTAACTTTCATAATCCGACACCCCGCAAACAATACAGACATGAAGATAAAAGTAGCTATTGTAGATGATCATGCGATGGTTCTTGCCGGGCTGCAGCAGTTGCTTTCGCAATACCCTTCCATTGAAATAACCGGGCTTTATGAAGATGGTATTGCGTTTGTAAACAGTCTGCAGCAACATCAACCGGATGTATTAATCCTCGACTTACATCTGCCCAACAAGATGGGTGATAAGCTTGTTCCCCGGATCCTCCGGAAATATCCAGAAATAAAGATCATAGCCCTGACCAGCCTGGACAGTTCTTTTTACATCTACAACCTCATCCAGGAAGGCGCTTCCGGCTACCTCCTGAAAAGTACACCTGTAGAAGAAATAGTTGAGGCTATTGAAACCGTATATAAAGGCTCCATTTATCTGAATAAAGAATTAAAAGAAAAGATGGAAAGCTTCTCAAAGAGAATAAAATTCAGAGAAGCATTGAAACCCACCTTTACCCAAAAAGAAAAAGACGTACTGAAGCTCACCGTGCAGGGATTCACTCTTCAGGAGATAGCCGAAAAATTATTTTTAGGACAGCGAACCGTTGAATACTACCGTACAAACCTGCTGCTGAAAATGGATGTCAAGAACATGGCCGAACTGATCAGGAAGAGTATTGAAACGGGGCTTATTGACTAAATGAGGTTATCGGCTTTTCATAAAAACACCGGAAAATGATCTGCCGGAAACGGTTGCTACCTGAATCAGGTATTGCCCCTGCGGAAGATGGTCTGTATTGCAATAAACGGTTACTTCGTCCGGTGATAATTTTTTCATCTGATTCACACTACGTCCTAATACATCATACACCTCTATCCGTTCCAGCGGCTCGTTATTACTCACCTGTACCAAAATAAAATCCTTCGCCGGGTTGGGATATAGCTTCAGCATGCCCGGCACAGCGTCATTGCTTGCATCCGCTACAGAAAGCCCTGCAGCCGTGATCTCCAGGTAGCGGTTGACGGGCGGGTTATGTACAGTCGTTGTGCTGCCGGCTGCATCCGGCCAGGCCACCGTTACCGAATCGATCACCGTGTTGCTGCCCAAGCC